>NZ_JBEOYE010000007.1:0-80930 GCF_040296945.1 Streptomyces sp. NPDC001941
GTCCCCGTGCCCGCCACGGTCCCGGCCGGCGCTCCCGCACCGGCTCCCGCCGCAGCTCCGGGCGTCGTCGCCCCCGTGCCCGCCCCGGCCGTGGCGCCGGACGCCGGGGACGAGGGCCGCCACGACTCCGCGCGCACCGGGTCCGGCGACCACCTGGACGACCACACGCCCCCGCAGCCGCACCCCGTGCAGGCCCCGACCGGGCGCCGCCGGGCCCGCCGCGAGGACGCCCCCGCGACCGGTCCCGACCCGGACCCGGAGGAGGAGCGGGGCGCGGTGGCGCGGGACGGCGACACCGGTTCCGTACCGCTGCCGGCCGAGGCTCCCGTGCCGCACCAGCCGCTGCCCGCCGAGCGGGCCGACGCGGCCAGGGCCGACGCGACCGCCGAGCCCGATCCCGACTCCACCCAGGGCCGGGCGTTCAGCGTGCGCACCCTGGGGCAGGGCGTGCCGTTCGCCCAGCAGATGGCCCAGCCCTCCGGGCGGCGCCGCAAGCTGGGCAACCCCAGCGACGCCGAGCGGGCCGCCGCGCCCGCCGCCGAGACCCCGGCCCGGCCACACCCGCAGCCGGGCACCCCGCCGCAGCAGCGGCTCGCCGCGCAGTCCGAGGGCCGCGCCTACGCCATCGGCGCCCCCGACGAGGACGCGGCCGAGGGCCCCGAACCGCTGGACGGGCCCGGCGGCGCCGTCGAGGTCGCCAACAAGCCCGCCCCGCAGCCGGTCGACGACGAGCTGCCCCCCGAGCCGCTGGACAACCCGCGCCGCCTCCTGGTGTGGCCCGCGCCCGACGTCTCCACCCAGCAGGCCCTCAGCGACCGCGGCTACCGCCCGGTGATCGTGCACTCGCGCGAGGAGGTGGACGCGCAGATCGCGGCCTTCCCCGCCGCGCTGTTCGTGGACCCGCTGACCGGGCCGATCACCCGCACCGCCCTGCAGTCGCTGCGCCAGGCCGCCGTCGCGGCCGAGGTGCCGGTGCTGCTCGCGGCCGGTCTGGGCCAGGCCACCCGCGAGGCGGCGTACGGCGCCGACCCCGCCGTGCTCCTGAAGGCCCTCGCCCCGCGCGACAGCGAGCAGCACCCCTCGCGGGTCCTGCTGATCGAGGAGCAGGAGGAGATCGCCACGGCGCTCACCGCGACGCTGGAGCGGCGCGGGATGCAGGTGGCGCGGGCCGCCACCGACGCCGACGCGGTCGCCACGGCCCAGCAGGTGCGGCCGAACCTGGTGGTGATGGACCTGATGCAGGTGCGCCGCCGCCGGGCCGGGATCATCGACTGGCTGCGCGCCAACGGGCAGCTGAACCGCACCCCGCTGGTCGTCTACACCTCCGCCGAGCTCGACCAGGCCGAGCTGCCCGGGCTCTCCTCGGGCGAGACCGTGCTGTTCCTCGCCGAGCGCTCCACGAGCGCGGAGGTGCAGACCCGGATCGTGGACCTGCTGGCGAAGATAGGCACCAACTGACGCGTGGGGCCCCGCCGGAGCGCGTGGGGCCCCGCCGGGGGACGGCGGGGCCCTGGACTGACGTAGGCGCGGGTCAGTGACGTAGGCGCGGGTCGGTGACGTACGCCCGGTCAGTTGAGTTCGGAGACGGTCAGCTCCCCGTCCGCGTACCGCCTGCGCAGCACCTTCTTGTCGAACTTGCCGACGCTGGTCTTCGGCACCGCCTCCAGCACCGTCCAGCGCTCCGGCAGCTGCCACTTGGCGATCGACTCCGCCAGGAACGCCTTGAGCACCGCGAAGTCCGCCGTGGCGCCCTCGCGCAGCACCACCGTCGCCAGCGGGCGCTCGCCCCACTTCTCGTCCGGCACCGCGACGACCGCCGCCTCGGCCACGTCCGGGTGCGCCATCAGCGCGTTCTCCAGCTCCACGCTGGAGATCCACTCGCCGCCGGACTTGATGACGTCCTTGGCCCGGTCGGTGAGGGTCAGGTAGCCGTCGGCGCTGATCACGCCCACGTCACCCGTCTTCAGCCAGCCGTCCGCGCTGAACTTGTCCTCGGGGCGCAGCGGTTCGCCGTCCGCGCCGCCGTAGTACGCGCCCGCGATCCACGGCCCGCGCACCTCCAGCTCGCCCGCCGACTCCCCGTCCCAGGGCAGCACGTCCCCGTCCGGGCCCACCAGACGGGCCTCCACGCTCGCCGGGAAGCGGCCCTGGGTGATCCGGTAGGACCACTGCTCCTCGGCGCCCAGGCCGGCCGGCGGGTGCGCCATGGTGCCCAGCGGGGACGTCTCGGTCATGCCCCAGGCGTGGCAGAGCCGGACGCCGAGCCGGTCGTACGCCTCCATCAGCGCGGGCGGGCAGGCGGCGCCGCCGATGGTCACGTTGGCCATCGAGGAGAGGTCGCGCGGGTTCGCCGTGACCTCGGCGAGCAGGCCCTGCCAGATGGTGGGCACGGCGGCGGCGTGGGTCGGCCGCTCGCGCTCGATCATCTCGGCGAGCGGGGCGGGCTGCAGGAAGCGGTCCGGCATCAGCATGTTCACGCCGGACATGAACGTGGCGTGCGCGAGCCCCCACGCCAGTACGTGGAACTGCGGGACCACCACCAGGCTGGTGTCCCGGTCGGTCAGGCCCATCGACTCGGTCATGTTGACCTGCATGCAGTGCAGGTAGACCGAACGGTGCGAGTAGACGACGCCCTTGGGGTCGCCGGTGGTGCCGGAGGTGTAGCACATGGCGGCGGCCGCCCGCTCGTCGAGCTCCGGCCAGTCGTAGTGCTCCGGACGGCCCGCGATCAGCTCCTCGTACTCGTGCACGCGCGGCGCGACGCCGTCCAGCAGCGAGCGGTCGCCGGGGCCGCTGACCACCACGTGCTCGACCGTGGGCAGGTGCGGCAGCAGCGGCGCGAGCAGCGGCAGCAGCGAGCCGTTGACGATGACGACCCGGTCGGCGGCGTGGTTGGCGATCCAGGCCAGCTGCTCCGGGGGCAGGCGGAGGTTGAGGGTGTGCAGGACGGCGCCCATGGACGGCACGGCGAGGTAGGCCTCGACGTGCTCGGCGTTGTTCCACATCAGCGTGGCGACCCGCTGGTCGCCGGTGACGCCGAGTTCGTCGCGCAGGGCGTTCGCCAGCTGGGTGGCGCGGGTGCCGGCCTCCGCGAAGGTGCGGCGGTGCGGCTCGGCGCCACCGGTCCAGGTGGTGATCACCGACTTCCCGTGGATGGTCATCCCGTGGCGCAGGATGCGGGTGACGGTCAGCGGTACGTCCTGCATGGTGCTGAGCACGGCGTCCTCCCGGTGGGCGCTCGCAAAGGTGCGGTAAAGGTGGTGGCGATTCTGCGCGCACTACGGGAGGTAAGTCACTACCCAGGAGTACGAAAACTCCCAGCGATCACTGGCACGGTTGAACGGGTCGGGTGGACGGGACGCGGTGGAGGGGGCGCGGGAAGGGGCGGTGGAGGGCGCCGGGGAGAGGGCGTGGAGGGGTCGGTGGAGGGCCGCGGAGGGGGGGCGGTGGAGGGGTCGGTGGAGGGCCGCGGAGGGGGGGCGGTGGAGGGGTCGGTGGGGGGCCGCGGAGGGGGCGGTGGAGGGGCGGTTCCGTGCCCGTCCGTCAGCGGACCGGGGTCAGCTCCGGGTCCTCGCGGAGCTTGCCGAGGGCGCGCGAGACGGCGCTCTTGACCGTGCCGACGGACACCCCGAGCACCTCGGCCGTCTGGGCCTCGCTCAGGTCCTCGTAGTACCTCAGGACGACCATCGCGCGCTGCCGTTCGGGCAGCTTGGTGATCGCCCGCCACATCGCGTCGCGCAGCACCTGCTGCTCCGCCGGGTCGGGCTCGGGCAGCCCCGGCGGCTCGGGCAGCTCCTCGCAGCAGAACTCGTCGACCTTGCGCTTGCGCCACTGCGAGGTGCGCGTGTTCAGCAGCGCGCGCCGCACGTAGCCGTCCAGGGCGCGGTGGTCCTCTATCCGCTCCCAGGCGACGTACGTCTTGGCGAGGGCGGTCTGCAACAGGTCCTCCGCGTCGCTCGGGTTCGCGGTCAGCGACCGGGCGGTGCGCAGCAGTACGGGCCCCCGCGCCCGTACGTACGACGAGAACGACGGGTATCCGTGGGCAACCGTGGCTGCCTTGCTCGAGGCGCTGGTGCAGACGGGCGTGGTCATGGCTCCACGCTAGGAGCGGCCCCGGCGCCGTGGATCGGCCCCAGGTCCCGAAACCGGATCCCCCTCAGGTTGTAGGGGTGGGGACACCCGGACCTCCTTCAGGTGGAGGTGCCCGGTACCGGGGGTCAGGGTCGGGGGCCGGGTCAGGGGCGGACGCGGGCCACCGGGGCGTCCATCCGGTTGCGGTCGATCAGCAGCCGGTGGCCGCCGTGGGTCTCCGCCACGTTGCCCGCGTACTGGTGGATGCGTCGGCCCGGCCGCCAGGCGCCCGGGTGCAGCTCCGGCTCACCGTACAGCGACGGCCTGGTGTGCCAGCGGGCGAACCACATCACCTCCGGCAGGTCGCCCACCCCGGCCCGGCGCGCCCGCTCCATGTGCCGCACCCCGGACTCGGCGCTGCTGTAGAAGCCGGGTACGAAGCCCATCCGGCGCACCTCCCTGTTCCAGGCGCGCACGTACGTCAGGGTGGCCCGGGCGCACCCGGTGTCGCTCAGCCGGTACGCCTCCACGTCCAGGTAGAGCGGGCTGCCCCGCAGGATGCCCAGGGCCCGGGCCCGCACCACCGCCTGGCGCGCCTCGTGCCGGCCGGTCACCGCCGGCCTGCGGCCCATCCGCTTGTCCCGCTTGTGCTCGGCCAGCACGCACGGCGACTGGGACCCGACGAACACCGGCAGCAGCCGCCACCCCATCCGGTGCACCTCGCGCACCCAGCTCCGGCGCAGGTGCGGCTGGCGCGGACAGCCCCTGCCCCGGCCCGCGTAGTAGATCCCGACGGCCCGGTACGGGGAGGCCCGCCAGGCCCGCATCGTCTCCAGCGGCGGCGCCACACAGGTCTCGAACGCCCACCCCGTGAACCTCCCGGCGGCCTGGCCCCGGAGTCCCCGCGCGGCCGGGTCCTCCTCCGCGCGGGCCGCCGGGGCCGGGAGCAGGAACCCGCACAGCGCGGCGAGCGCGAGCACGGGGGCCAGCAGGCGGACCCCGGCGCGCCCGGGCCGGCTCGTCCCGGGCGCGCGGCGGTCCGCTCCGGGCATCCGGCGGGTCGTTCCGGGCGTCTGGCGGTGCGTCACATCCACAGGGGGCATGGGGCGAAGTGAACGGCGGCCGGGCCGCACCGGCCACCGCTCGGCCCCCGCGCTCAGCCGTCCGTGCCCAGGATCAGTCCGGACGTGGGAACCCCGGTGCCCGCCGTGACCAGCGTCCGGGCCGCCCCGGGTATCTGGTTCACCGCGCTGCCCCGCAGCTGGCGGACGGCCTCCGCGATCCCGTTCATCCCGTGCAGGTACGCCTCGCCCAGCTGGCCCCCGTGCGTGTTCAGCGGGAGCGCGTCCGCCGCCACGAAGTCCGCCGCCTCGCCGGGCCCGCAGAAGCCGAACTCCTCCAGCTGCATCAGTACGAACGGGGTGAAGTGGTCGTAGAGGATGCCCACGTCGATGTCGGCGGGCCGCAGCCCCGAGGTCCGCCACAGCTGCCGGGCCACCACCCCCATCTCGGGCAGCCCCGTCAGGTCGTCCCGGTAGAAGCTGGTCATCTGCTCCTGCGCCCGGCCCGCGCCCTGGGCGGCGGCGACCACCACGGCCGGCGGCCTGCGCAGGTCCCTGGCCCGCTCGGTGCTGGTCACCACCAGCGCCTGGCCGCCGTCGGTCTCCTGGCAGCAGTCCAGGAGCCGCAGCGGCTCCACGATCCACCGGGAGGCGGCGTGCTCCTCCAGGGTGATCGGCTTGCCGTGGAAGTACGCCGCCGGGTTCGTCGCCGCGTGCCGCCGGTCCACCACCGCCACGTGCCCGAACACCTCGGGCGCCAGCCCGTACGCGTGCAGGTAGCGCTGCGCCGCCATGGCCACCCAGGAGGCGGGCGTGAGCAGCCCCGCCGGCAGGTTCCAGCCCAGCGCCGCGCCCTCCGCCGAGGCCTCCCGGTGCTGCACCCCGGACCCGAAGCGGCGCCCGGAGCGCTCGTTGAACGCCCGGTAGCAGACGACGACGTCCGCCACCCCCGAGGCGACCGCCAGGGCCGCCTGCTGGACCGTGGCGCAGGCCGCTCCGCCGCCGTAGTGGACGCGGGAGAAGAAGGAGAGCTCGCCCATCCCGGCCGCCTGGGCGACGGTGATCTCGGGGCTGGTGTCCATGGTGAAGGTGACCAGGCCGTCGACGTCGGCCGGGGTGAGCCCGGCGTCGTCGAGCGCCGCGTGCACCGCCTCCACCGCCAGCTTCAGCTCGCTGCGCCCGGAGTCCTTGGAGAACTCGGTGGCGCCGATGCCCACGATCGCCGCCCGCCCGCCCAGGCCGTCGGCCCGCCGCACGCTCATGCCGCGCCCCCTTCGCCGAGCGTCACCGCGACCGTGCCCGTGACGTGGTGGCCCAGGCCGTTGGCCCCCACCACGCGGATCTCGGCGTCGGCCCCGTCCCGGGAGAGGACCGTGCCGGTCAGCGTCATGGTGTCCCCCGGGTAGTTGGGCGCGCCGAGCCGGATGGCCACCCGGCGCAGCACGGTGGCGGGGCCGAGGCAGTCGGTCACGTACCGCCCGACCAGGCCGTTGGTGGTCAGGATGTTCATGAAGACGTCCGGGGAGCCCTTCTCCCTGGCCAGCTCGGCGTCGTGGTGCACGTCCTGGTAGTCGCGGGAGGCCACGGCCCCCGCGACGATCAGGGTGCGGGTGATCGGGATCCGAAGCGGCGGCAACGCGTCCCCGGCCTTCATGCCCGTGCCTCCTTCTGCTGCTCGGTCTTCTGCCGTCCGGGCCCCTGCCGTTCGGCGTCCGGTGGCCCGGTCCGCTGCCGTTCGGGCCCCTGCTGGTCGCTCCTCGGTCCCTCCGCCGCGTCGTCCGGCCCGGCGAGCGCGTCGCCCAGTTCGGCCAGCAGCTCGCCGCCGCAGCCGAGGTACGCGGCCAGCTGACGGCCCCACAGGAAGTGCCGGTGGACCGGGTGGTCCAGGTCGGCGCCCAGGCCGCCGTGCAGGTGCTGGCCCGCGTGCACCACGCGCGTCCCCGCCTCGGCCGCCCACCACGCGGCCGTCAGCGCGTGCGGGGCGGCGGGCAGGCCCTCGTCGTACCGCCAGGCCGCCTCGTAGGCCGTGACCCGGACGGCCTCGGTGTCCATGTGGGCGTCGGCCGCCCGCAGCTGGACGCCCTGGTTGGTGGCGAGCGGGCGCCCGAACTGCTCCCGGGTCGTGGTGTGCTCCACCGCGCGGGCCAGCGACCCGGCGCACACCCCGGCCTGGAGCCCGGCGAACGCGGTACGGGCCAGGCCCAGCACGTCCCCGTACGCCCCCGCGCCGCCGAGCCGCTCGCCCGGCGCCTCGTCGAGGACCAGCCGCCCGGCCGCCCAGGGCGCCGTCGTCTCCACCGGCTCCACCCGCGCGTCCCCGGCCCGCACCACCCACAGGGCCCGGTCCTCGTCGGCCACCAGCACCAGCTCCGCCTCCCGCAGCCAGGGCACCACCGCCACGGTCCCGGTCAGCAGCCCGCGCCCGGGGCCGGGGCCCTGTGACGCCCGTACGCCACCGGCCGGGAAGGCCCCCGTCATCACCGCCGACCCCGCGCGCAGCCCGGGCAGCAGCCGCTCCCGCTGCTCGTCCGTCCCGTGCCGGGCCACCGCCAGGACCCCGTAGGCACAGGTCACCGCGAACGGCGTCTGCGCCGTGGTGCGCCCCTGCTCCTCCAGGGCCAGCACCAGGCCGACCAGCCCGGTCTCCTCGACCGCCGCGGGCAGGCCCGCCCCGCACAGCGCCTTCCACAGCTCGGCGTCGCAGCCCGTGCCGGCCGCCGCGAGCCGCTCCGGCACGGCCAGGTCGCCGAAGATCCGCGCGGCCAGCTCCCGTACCGCCTGCTGCTCGTCCGTGGGCGTGAAGTCCATCAGCCACCGCTCCCCACGCCCGCGTTGAACACCGGCAGGTCGAACTCGTCGTCCACCCGGAGGAACTCCAGCCGCACCGGCATCCCGATCCGCACCTTGTCGTAGGGCACGCCCACCACCCCGGCGACGATCCGCACGCCCTCCGCCAGCTCCACCAGCCCCACCGCGTAGGGCGGGTCGAAGGCGGGGAAGGGCGGGTGGTGCATCACCACGTACGAGTAGACGGTGCCGTCCCCGCACGCCTCGACCGTGTCCCAGGCGTCGCCCCCGCACGCGTTGCACCCCGGGAGCCACGGGAAGCGGAGCGTCGCGCACCGCTCGCACCGCTGGATCAGCAGCCGGTGCGCGGCCACGCCCTCCCAGAACCCCGCGTTGTCCCGGTTGACCACCGGCCTGGGCCGCCGGGGCGCGGCGGCCGGGGGCCGCGCACCGCCCCCGGGCTTCGCGGGCGCGTACTTGAGGATGCGGAAGCGGTGCGTCCCGGCGAGCTCGCCGCCGACCCGGACGTCCATCCGCGTGGTGATGAAGTGCCCGGTGCCGAGCTTGGTCGTCTTGCGCGCCGAGACCGACTCCACCCGGGCGTCGAAGGTGACCTCGTCGCCGGGCCGCAGCGGGCGCAGGTACTCCTGCTCGCAGTCGGTGGCGACCACCGAGGTGAACCCCTCGCCGTCCAGCAGCGCGAACAGCTCGTCGTGCGCCGGCGAGCGTCCGTCGTTGCCCGCGAGGCCGCCCATCGTCCAGGCCTGGAGCATGGTGGGCGGCGCGATGGCGTCCGGCCCCCGGTAGGCGGGGTTGGTGTCGCCCATCGCCTCGCACCAGTGCCGGATCATCGGGGCGTTGACCGGGTCCCGGCCGGTCCCGCCCGCCATCAGCTCCCGGCCCTCGAACGCCCTGAGCCGCTCCTCGAACCCGCCCCGCTCCCGGCCCGTCCCCGGCTCTCCGTCCGTCCCCGGCTCCCGGCTCGTCCCGGGCTTCCGGCCCGTCCCCGGCTCCCGGGTGGCCCCGGGCACCTCGCCCGGCCCTGCCTCCCCGCTCGCTCCGGGCACCCCGCCGGGCACCTCGCCCGGCCCCGGCTCCCCGCTCGCCCCGAGCACCCCGCCCGGCCCCTGGCCCGGCCCCGCCTCCCCGCTCATCCCCGCCTCCTCTTCACGCTCGTCATCCCGAGCCGCATCGTCGCGACGATCTCCCTCTGCACCTCGCTCACCCCGCCCCCGAAGGTGTTGATCTGGGCCGCGCGGTTCATCCGCTCCAGCTCCCCGTCGCCGAAGGCCCCCGGGGACCCCGACCGGACCAGTCCGGCGTCCCCGGTGACTTCCTGGCACATTCGATACACCTCGACCGCCGATTCGGTTCCCGCGAACTTCACGCCGCTCGCGTCCCCCGGGGCCAGCCGGCCCGCTCCCACGTCCCCCACCAGACGCCAGTTGAGCAGGCGTGTCGCCGCCAGCCGGGCATGCGCCTCGGCCAGCCGGGAACGCACCCACGGCTCGTCAATGCGGCGCCGCCCGTTCACCGGATCGGGCGTACGGGCGTGGGTGAGGGCGGCCTGGTAGAAGTCCTCGGCCTGCATCCCGATCGCGGCCAGCGCCACCCGCTCGTGGTTGAGCTGGTTGGTGATCAGCCCCCAGCCGCCGTTCTCCTCGCCGACCAGGTTCCCGGCCGGGACGCGGATCCCGTCGTAGTAGGTCGCCGTGGTGGTCAGCCCGCCCACAGTGCGGATCGGGGTCCAGGAGAAGCCGGGCGCGTCGGTGGGCACCAGGACGATCGAGATGCCCCGGTGCTTGGGCGCCTCGGGGTCGGTGCGGCAGGCGAGCCAGATCCAGTCGGCGTTCTGGGCGTTGGAGGTGAAGACCTTCTGCCCGTCGATCAGCCAGTCGCCCGAGTCCGCGTCGCGGACGGCGCGGGTGCGCAGCGAGGCCAGGTCGGTGCCCGCGTCGGGTTCGCTGTAGCCGATCGCGAAGACGAGCTCGCCGCTGAGGATGCGCGGCAGGAAGTAGGCCTTCTGCTCCTCGGTCCCGTACTTCATCAGCGTCGGGCCGACCGTGTTCAGCGTGACCATCGAGACGGGCGCGCCCGCCCGGTAGGCCTCGTCGAAGAAGACGAACTGCTCGTCGGGCCCGCGCCCCTGGCCCCCGTACTCGACGGGCCAGCCGAGGCCGAGCATCCCGTCGGCGCCGATGCGGCGCAGCAGCCGGCGCTGCGCGGCGACGGCGCCGGGGTCCGCGCCCTCCGGTGGCGGCGGTCCTCCGGGCATCACCTTGCTGAAGTACGAGCGGAGTTCGGCGCGCAGCCGCAGCTGCCGCTCGGTCGGGGCGAGGTGCACGGCGGCTGCCTCCCGTACGCGGAACGACTCGTGAAGGACGGTTTCTGACTGTCCGTCAGATCCGTTGCCGAGTCAAGGTCGCCCGCCGCACGGACCGCACCGGCCGCCCAGGTCCGCCGGAACCCCCGGGAACGACGGAACGGCCCGCACGAACGGCACCGAAGTGCCGTCGCGCGGGCCGTTGTTCACCTGTCAGGCCGTTCTCCCGTTCCCTGTCCACCCCGAGACAGGGCCCCCGTATCGGGCAGGGTCCTACCAGAGGTTGGTGAAGCTCACCGTGGCGTTGGCCTGGTCGATCGACGTGAAGCCGGAGCCGTTCACGTTCGCGGTGTTGCTCTGGTTGGTCGCGCCGGCACCGTTCGCCACCTGCTGCGTGGTGGACGAGTTGCCGTTGTTGTCGTGACCGACACCGCTGCCGACGACCGAGGCGACGACCGCGTTGGATCCGTCGTCCGCGAAGCCGCCGTTGTCGGCCTGCGCGACACCACCGAAGAGGGCGGCGGCCAGGGGCAGGGCGGCAACAGCGGCCAGGGCGCGGGCGGTACGGATGCTTGCCATGTCTATTCCTCCAGGAACGGGTGGTGCACTCCGAGGTACACCGAAATCAGAAGTACGGCTTCTTCCGGGGCAGTTGGCCGACCACCCAGGCGTTCGCTCGTTTCGTTCGTTCGCAACGTCGCGAGACCAGAGTTGCCCACCGAATCCCCGTCGAACCACTCCACACCGCCCGTTTCCCCCTGAAGCGTGAGGACATGTCGATAAACCCGCTTCACGCCCCCAAATCACCCATCCGCCCCCGTCCGCTCCACACGCCCCGGACCAGGCCCCTTGTCCCACAAGAGAGGAAGCGTTTCGGCACATTTTCGGCCAATCTCCCCTGCCGTTCGGGTCACTCTTTCGGCCCCGTGAAGACCGGATTCACCCTTCCCTTTTTCGAACACTCGTACGAACATGGAGGCATGCCCGCCCCCGACCGGCACTCCGCCACGCTCGCCCTCGCCCACGCCCTGACCGCGGCGGAGCGCGGGCTCCCCGTCATCCCGCTGTCCCCGAACAAGCTCCCCGCCCTGCCCTCACCGCACCGCGACGAACCGGAGCCGGTCGCCTGCCACGGCGAGTGCGGCCGCCCGGGACACGGGGTGCACGACGCCACGGCCGACCCGAAGGCCGTCCGCGCCCTGTTCGCCGCCGCCCCCTGGGCCACCGGTTACGGGATCGCCTGCGGCCGTCCGCCCCACCGCCTGATCGGCATCGACCTCGACGTGAAGGGCCCGTCCGACTCCCTGGCGGCACTCCAGCACCTCGCGCTCCGGCACCTGTTCACGATTCCCGACACCGTGACCGTGCTGACCCCCAGCGGTGGCCGACATCTGTGGCTGACGGGTCCACCGGAGGTCGTGGTGCCCAACTCGGCGGGCCGGCTCGCCCCCGGCATCGACGTGCGCGGCACGGGCGGGTACCTGGTCGGCCCGGGCTCGGTGAGCGCCCACGGGGCCTACCGGCTGGCCCCCGGCACGGCCGACCTGCACCCCGCCCCCTGCCCCCCGGCGCTCCTGCGCCTGATCGCGCCCCCCGCGCGCCCCCACCACCTCTCGGCGGGCCACGCTCCCCCTGGTCAGGGCCTGGTCCGCTTCGTCCTGTCGGCGCACGAGGGCCAGCGCAACACCCGACTGTTCTGGGCGGCTTGCCGCGCGTACGAGAACGGGCTCGGCGAGGAACTGGCCGACGCCCTCACCGAAGCGGCCGTCCGCACCGGCCTCACCGCGCGCGAGGCCCGCGCCACGATCGCCTCGGCCGCCCGCCTGACGGGCCACTGACCCGCCGGCCCGGGAGACGCCCGCGGGAGACGAACAGAAACGGGAGAGAAACGGAAAGTGGCCCCCGTGCCGTCCTCTCCGGACGGCACGGGGGCCACTTCGCACTGCGGTGGGTGTGGGATTTGAACCCACGGTGACATCGCTGCCACGACGGTTTTCAAGACCGTTCCCTTAGGCCGCTCGGGCAACCCACCCTCGCCCCGGGCACTGCTCGGCAGGGCGGGCTACAGACTACCGGGCTCCCGGCCCCCCGCCGAAGGCTTTGCCCTCCGGTCGAAGGCTTCGCCCTCCGGCCGGCCAACAGGGCGCCGCGCGAGGGCCGTACGGAGGGCGTACGGAAGGAGGGGGAGCCGGACCTGAACCGGCTCCCCCTCCTTCCGACAACCCTTCGGCCGCGTTCGACCACCCTCCGACCGCCCTCCGGCAGCCGTCGGGCCGCTCGGTCAGCTGTCGCCGTCGCGCTGGCCCAGGGTGATGTCCGTGGTGGCCTCCTTGCCGCCGCGCACGTACGTCACCTTGATCGTGTCGCCCGGCTTGTGGTTCCAGATCTCACTGATCAGCGTCGGGCCGCTGTCGATCGTCCGGTCGCCGAACTTGGTGATCGTGTCGCCCGCCTTCAGGCCGGCCTTGGCCGCCGGGCTGTCCGGCGGGACCGCGGACCCGCCGCCCTGGGCCTGCTCCGCGATGGTGGCGCCGCCGCCCGTCTGGGCCATGTTCACCGTCGCGCCGATCACCGGGTAGACCGGCTTGCCGGTCTTGATGAGCTGCTCCGCGACGTTCTTCGCCTGGTTGATCGGGATGGCGAAGCCCAGGCCGATGGAGCCCGACTGCGACTGGCCCATGCCGCCCGTGCCGGCCGACTGGATCGCCGAGTTGATGCCGATGACCGCGCCGGAGGCGTTCAGCAGGGGGCCGCCGGAGTTGCCCGGGTTGATGGACGCGTCGGTCTGCAGGGCGCTCATGTACGAGTTGGAGCGGCCCGAGCCGTCACCGGAGGCGACCGGACGGTTCTTGGCGCTGATGATGCCCGTGGTCACCGTGTTGGACAGGCCGAAGGGCGCGCCGATCGCGATGGTCGAGTCGCCGACCGCGACCTTCTCGGAGTTGCCCAGCGCCAGCGGCTTCAGGCCCGAGGGCGCGTTCTTCAGCTTGATGACGGCCACGTCGTAGCCCTGGGCCCGGCCGACCACCTGGGCGTCGTACTTCTTGCCGTTGGAGAAGGTCGCCGTCAGGGTGCCGCCCTCGGCCGCGGAGGCCACCACGTGGTTGTTGGTGAGGATGTGGCCTTCCTTGTCGTACACGAAGCCGGTGCCCGTGCCGCCCTCGCCGCCGCTGCCGCCGGACTTGGCCTCGATGGTGACGACGCTGGGGAGCGACTGCTGGGCGACGGCCGCGACCGTGCCGGGCTCGCGCTTGAAGTCGGAGGGGGAGTCGCCCGAGCTGACGGTGGTGGAGGAGCCGTTGTCACCGCGCTCGGCGGCCCAGTAGCCGATGCCTCCGCCGATGCCGCCCGCTAGGAGGGCGGCGGCCAGCACGGCGGCGACGAGCCCGCCGCCGCGCTTCTTGGGCGCGTCCGGGGCCGGTACGGGGCTGCCCCAGGCGGGTCCGCCGCCGGAGCCGCCGCCGTACGCGGGCAGGGCCGGCGGGGGCGGCGGCCAGCCGCCCGCGTCGTGGGAGTGCGCGGCGGTGGCCCCGGCGGGGACCGGGTGGGGCAGCGGCGCGGTGGGGTTCTCCGGCGCCGGGCCCTGGGGGTGGGACGCCGGAGCGGCGTAGGGGGCCGCCTCCGGCTCGGGGTACTGCGGGGAGGGGTGCTGCGGGGAGGAGGAGTGGTGCGGGGCCGCTTCCGGGGCGGGGTGGGCCGGGGGAGCGGGCGGAGCCGGCGGTGCGGGGGCGTGTGCGGGCGGCGCCGCGTGCACGGGGGTGTCCGCGGGGGCCTCCGGCGTGGGGTCCTGCGGGTGGTGCGGCGCGGTGGCCGGGGGCTCGGGAGAGGCGGCCGGCACGGGGGGTGCGGACGGGGCTCCGGGGGCGGAAGGTGCCGCCTGGCCCTCGTTCTCGGTGCTCACAGCTCTCTCTCCTCGGTTTTCGATGTCCACGTTCCGTCGCTGTTCCGTGCTGTCCGTGCTGTCCGTGCCGTTCCGTGCGGACCGCGTACCCGTTGGGCGCCGGCGGACGCCCCCCGTGGGTGCCCGATGACGCTCCGGTGTCCGCTTGTCCACGTTCAGCTTTTCCCACGGCCCGTCAGGTCACTGTAAGCGGGAGCTGTGCGTCTGCCCGCCCGTCTTTATTACGGGATGAAACGGGCGGCCGCCACAGGACGCATGACACGATGGCGCGGTGACCCACGCACGGCAGCAACGCCCGCACAGCGCCCGGCGCCCGATCCAGGTCGTCGCGCACCGGGGAGCCTCCGAGGACGCCCCCGAGCACACCCTCGCCGCGTACATGAAGGCCATCGAGGACGGCGCCGACGCCCTGGAGTGCGACGTACGCCTGACGGCCGACGGCCATCTGGTCTGCGTCCACGACCGCCGCGTCAACCGGACCTCCAACGGGCGGGGCGCCGTCTCCGCCCTGGAGCTCGCCGACCTCGCCGCCCTGGACTTCGGCACCTGGAAGGGCCGGGAGGAGGCGGCGGAGAGCCCGGACTGGGGCAACCCCGAGCTGACCTCCGTACTGACCCTGGAGCGGCTCCTGGAGCTGGTCTCCGACGCGGGGCGGCGCATCGAGCTGGCCATCGAGACCAAGCACCCCACCCGGTGGGCCGGTCAGGTGGAGGAGCGGCTGCTGCACACCCTGAAGCGGTTCGGCCTGGCCGAGCCCGAGTCCCCCGCGGACTCCCCGGTACGCATCATGAGCTTCTCGGCCCGCTCCCTGCACCGGGTCGCGGCGGCGGCCCCCACGCTTCCCACCGTCTACCTGATGCAGTTCGTGACGCCCCGGCTGCGCGACGGACGGCTGCCGGCCGGCGCGCGGATCGCCGGCCCCTCCATCCGGATCGTCCGCAGCCACCCGGGCTGGATCGCACGGCTGCACCGCGCGGGCCACCGGGTACACGTCTGGACGGTGAACGAGCCGGAGGACGTCGAGCTGTGCGTACGGCTCGGAGTGGACGCGATCATCACCAACCGCCCCAAACAGGTCCTGTCCCAACTGGGCCGTCCGTAACTCCCGTCACAGGGTGTGCCCCGGCGCGTTCGCTCCGTATTCGATCGTGACGAGTGCGTCACCGCACGCGCTCTGGCCGGTTTCCGGTCCAGGCCATTGGGGCATTCACACCGTGGCGTGGGGTGAAGGAGGTCTCGGGGGTGGCGTTGGTGGTGGCACAGGAGGTGCCCACGTCGTCGAGCATGGCCGTACCCCATGGCCCTGCGGGCGTGGGTGAGGCAAGGCACCGCATGCGGGAGCAGCTCAGCCGCAGCGGCATGCCGGAATCGGTCGTGGACGACGCCGTACTCGTCCTGTCGGAACTGCTCAGCAACGCCTGCCGGCACGGCAGGCCACTGGGCGCGGCGGACGTGGGCGACGGAGACGTCCGGGCGGCGTGGCGCGTCGACAAGACGGGCCGGCTGACGGTCGAGGTGACGGACGGCGGCGGCCCGACCCGCCCGGTTCCGGCCACTCCGTCGGTCACCGCGCGCGGCGGCCGGGGGCTGAACATCATCAGCGCCCTCGCCCAGGACTGGGGCGTGCGCGACAGCGCGGCCGGTGAGGTCACGGTGTGGGTGCTGCTCACGGACGGGCACCGTCGCGAGGACTTCGCTACGCGCGTCACCGGCCCCGCCTTCGACCTGGTGGACGCCTTCGACGACCTGGACTGAGCTTCCGTACGGACCTGGAGCGGGGTTCCGCACGCCCGTGCGGACCGAGCGGTACGCCCGTCCGGCGGCCCCGTTGCGGCTAGGCTCGCGCCCGACACCGCACCGCCGCAAACGGGAGTAAGCCACACCATGGCCAAGAAGCGACCCCAGACGAAGGCCAAGCCCCAGGTCACCGACGGAGAGATCCCGGTCGTCGGCGCCCGCGAACCCTGCCCCTGCGGCTCGGGGCGCCGCTACAAGGCCTGCCACGGCCGGGTCGCCGCGCACGCCGTGACCGAACTGGTCCAGCGCCCCTTCGAGGGCCTGGCCGGCGAGTGCGACTGGGTCGCGCTGCGCGAACTGGTCCCGGCCGCGACGCTGCCGCTCGTCCTCAAGGACGGGCTGCCCGACGGAGTGCCCTCGGTGACGCTGGCGACCGTGCTGCCGATGGCGTGGCCCGCGCTGCGCCGCGACGACGGCTCGGTGCTGCTCGCCGTGCAGAACGACACCTCCAGCGGCGACCTCAGCCGCGACCTGGCGGACACCCTCCAGCGCGCCCTGGCCGCCGAGCCCGGCTCGCCGGTCCCGGCCCAGCGCGTGTCGGCCGACGGGCCGCGCCTGCAGGACCTGCTCGACCCGGAGGCGTCCTTCGAGCCGCAGGTCCACTCGGGCTTCGAGTTCTGGATCCCGGAGAGCGCGGAGAGCACCCCCGAGGTGACCGCCTCCCTGGAGCGCGCCAACGCCGCCGCGATCCCCACCGTGAAGCTCACCGGCGTGGACGCCGCCTACTGGTGCGAGACCCCGGAGAAGAACCACCTGCGCTGGGTCATGCCGCACGCCGAGGAGAAGCTGCTCGACGCGCTCGCCCGGCTGCACGCCGCGGGCACCTCGTCGCTGGGCGAGGGCACCCGCCTCGTCGGCTCCTTCCGGGCCCACGGCCTGATGGTGCCGGTGTGGGACCTGCCGACGGGGATGGGGGCGCAGGACTGCGAGAAGCCCGCGGCCGAGTTCGCCGAGCGCCTCGCGTCGGCGCTGTCCTCGGACGCCCCGCTGAGCCCGGAGGAGCGCCGCGCCCGCGGCGGCCTCACCAACCGCCAGGTGACCCTCAGCTGACGACGGGACGGGGAGCCCCCGGCCCGCACCGGGCCGGGGGGCCGGACGTCCCGAACGGTCGCCGCCATCCCGACCGGTCGGTGACTTCCACCACAACTCCCCGTGCGGCCAGGCAAATCCCTGTCCGAATACCCGAGATCGAATTTGCGAACGGCAGATCTCTTGTTACCGTTCTAGGAGCCCGGTCGCTGGTGCATCCCCCGTCGCCAGCGATCGGGCCCTTCCATTTCTCGGAATCGATCATTCCGACCGCCGCCCCCGTGAGCGGCTTCCTCAACTGACCGCCGGGTCAGCAGGATTGCTCCCCGACCTGAGCAGCAGCGGCGCCTCGTCCGCGTCCTCCCCGCCCGCCGTGGTGCGCGCGAACTCCGCCACCGCCACGTACCGGGAGAGCTCCCCCAGCGTGCGCTCGCGCGGCGTCTCGCACGTCCCCGGCTCGTCCTCCACCGCCACCTCGCAGTGCGCTTGCACGGTGCGCCCGGCGGGTCCCATCAGGGTCAGCACGGAGTCCAGCGGCTCGCCCGAGGCATTGCGGTAGTAGGTGCGCGCCCAGGTGTCCCGGCCCTCGGCCAGCACACAGGTCTGCGCCTCGACCCCGTCGGGGGACGTCAGCTCCGGGCCGCAGCGGGTGGTGCGCGCGTCCGGCACGGCGTCGTCCGCCGGGTCGCCCCGCGGGTCGTCCTGGTCGTCCGACGCATCAATTCCGGACAGAAGTCCGGCGTCGTCCGACGGTTCGGTGCGGGGCCTGGAGTCGGCCGCGTCACCCGCCGGTGCGGCTGACTCGGGCTCCCCGGCGGGGCCGGCGACGGCCGCGAGCGGCAGCAGGGCGGTGAACACGACGACGGCCCCGAGCCCGATCATGCGGAGATTCATGGGGGACCCACCTGCCAACTGCCGAGGAATTCTTGATGGTGGGCCGAAGATATCGACGCTTTGCAGGCGCTGACGTTGCCGCGCGCCCAATTTCCGCAGAAGTGGGCCCAGCTCACACCCGTACGAGTGACTGAGCCGGGCCCCTGGGTGCCGTCCGACGCGTCGCGTCAGTACGCCAGCCGGCTTCCGCCGTCCGGCAGTCCGGTGCTCGCGTCGACGAGCGCGTCCACGACCGCCTCCACGTCGGGCAGCCAGGGCGCGCCCCGGCCCGCGAGCGGCGCCCGCTCCCAGCGCACCTGGCCGGTGCCCGCCACCGACGGCGGCAGGACGAGGTAGCCGCCCTCGCCGTGGAAGCGCAGCGCGCTCGGCACGTGGTCCTTCGCGTACAGCAGTTCGCCCAGTCGCTCCAGGCCGTACGGAGCGACCAGCAGCGACCACCGGGTGGGTGTCGCGACCACCGGGCCGAGCCGCACTCCCATGCGGTCCAGCTCCGCCAGCGCGCGCGCCCCCGCGACGGCGGGCAGGCTCACCGCGCACGGGGCGCGGCCTCCGGTGGCCAGCAGGATCGGTGCGTCCGGCCGGTTGCCCCACCACCAGCGCACCATGCGCTCGTCGGTGGTGGCGGCCAGCAGGCCGGGGTCGAAGGGGTGTGCGCCGGGTACGACGCACTCGGGATCGGGGCAGGCGCATCCGCGCCCGCGGTCGGTGCGGCCGCCCGCCGGCGTGAGTCCCGCGCCGGGAAGCACGGGCCACTGCCGGTCCAGGGCGCAGGTGAGTGCCGCCTCGAGCTGTGCAGGCTTCCCCCTGCGCCGGAACCGGAGCCTGCGTCGCCTTCCGAGGATCTCGCGCATGTGCGCTCGTTCCTTTCCGTTGACCGAAGAGAACGCTGCGGTTCACATCACACTACGTGTGCGCGTCTTCACTGTGCGTCAAATCGGCGCATCCGCCCCTTGCCCGTGGCATGAGCGACTGCCTGAGCCACCTGGTCATGCGGCAAGGGAGCACCGCCGGGGCCGAGCACGGGCTGGTCGTAGTCCATTAAACGGGTGGCGAGGGGTGGCGCGCGCAGGGCGCTTCAACGCCACCCGTGCGTACCACCCTGCTTCGTGCTCCGTACTGCGTGACTTCCCCGCCACTCGGGGATGGGGCGCGGCCTTCGGCGGTTAAGACGCCCGGGTCCACCGCCGGGTTCCGGGGCGTTCCCAACTGCCCCTGGCCATCACCGATTACGTACCCACCAGGCTCGGAATGACGCTCCCTCCGCGACTTCCGCCCCGGAGGTACCCCGCTTTGTTGCGGCCCCAGTCGATCGCAAAAGACGGCCACAGGGGTTGATTTTTCGCCAAGTTAGGAATCCCATCGACGCCACACGGACACCACGCCTCCCGTCAGGACAATGCTGGACATCCCCTTACATGTGCGTGTACATGTGGATGCATTGATAGCGGCGCAGAATGACATGAATGACATGGGGGTTTGCGATGCTATTGAGAGAAATCGCCCCGTCGGAAAGCCGGCTGCCATGAGCGCCCCTCACCTGCCGAAAGTGGCCGGAATCGATGCCGCGGTTCCCCTTCCCGCGCACACTGCGCCCCCGCTCGCGGAGGTGTCCGCCGAGCCTCCGCCCGGCGCCCTGATCCAGGACCGGCTGGCCGGCTGGGTCTCCGACCTCACCACCCTGCACGAGCTCACCGAACGGCTCGCCCGCACCTCCCGCCTCGACGACGCCCTGCACGAACTGCTGCGCGCCGGGGCCACCCTGGTCGGCGCCCGGCGCGGCATGGTCGTCCTGGAACCGGCCGACGGCCTGGGACCCGCCGTCACCGTCGGACTCGGCCTCGCCCACGCCGACCTCGGCCACCTGGAGACCGTGCCGCGCAGCGCCAGCTCGTTCGGCCGCCTCCTGGAGCGGGCCTCCGGCGACACCGGCGCCGTCGCCAGCCCCGACCTGCGCGCCGCCGGCGACACCGACCCGCGCCTGCTGGAGGTCGCCGCCCGGCTCGGCTACGCCGCCAGCTACGCGGTGCCGCTGGCCACCGGCGACGCCGGACGGCTCGGCGCCGCCGTCTGGCTCTACGACGAACCCGCCGAACCGGTGGAGCGCCAGCGCCACCTGGTGGGCCTGTACGGCCGGTACGCCACCGAGCACCTCGCCCGCGTCCTGGAGGTGGAGCGGGCCCGCACCCGCGTCGCCACCGTCGCCGAGGAGCTGCTGCCCAGCCGGCTGCCCCGGGTCCCCGGCGTCCAGCTCGCCGCCCGCCACCACGCGGGACCGCACGGCGGCGGCCACTGGTACGACGCGCTGCCGCTGCCCGACGCCGCCCTCGGCCTCGCCGTCGGCTCCGTCTCCGGCTCCGGGCCCAGCGCGCTGGCCGCGATGGGACGGCTGCGCGCCAGCCTGCGCGCGTACGCGGTGATGGAGGGCGAGGACCCCGTCGCCGTCCTGTCCGACCTGGAGCTGCTGCTGCGGCTGACCGAGCCCGCCCGCACCGCCACCGCCCTCTTCGGCTACGCCGAACCCGCGCAGCACAAGATCGTGCTGGCCGGGGCCGGGCACGCGCCGCCGCTGCTCCTGGGCGAGCGGCGCACCGAGTTCGTCGAGACCTCCCTGTCCGCGCCGCTGGGCATGCTGGCCTGCTGGGAGGCGCCCAGCGTGGACGTCTACCCCGAACCCGGCGAGACGGTGCTGCTCTACACCGACGGGCTGCTGCGCCGCACGGGCGAACCGATGGACCGCGCGTACGCCCGGCTGCACGCGGCCGCCGCCGGCGTGCCCCGCGAGGAGCGCGGCGACCCCGGGGCGATCGCCGACCACGTGCTGCGCACCCTGCTGCCCGACGGCCCGCGGGCGGCCGACGGCGAGGACGTCGTCCTGCTCGCGGCCCGCTTCGACTGAGCCCGCGCGCGGCACCCCGTACGGGCCCCGTTGCGGGCCCGGGCGGGGCCGCGCGCCGCTGTGACCGGTCGTGACCAGCGCGTAATGGGTCCTGCGGCCCTGGGCCCCCTTCCGTACGACCGTACGATGGAGGGGGTTCAGTGTCGTACCTGTCGTACCAACAAGGAGGCGGACCCGTGGCCGAAGAGCTCACCCCGGAGACCCCGGAAGAGACTGACGAGCAGCCGATCAAGCAGCGCAAGAACGGGCTGTACCCGGGCGTGTCCGACGAGCTCGCCGAGAACATGAAGACGGGCTGGGCCGACACCGAGCTCACCGGTCTGGAGCCGATCGCGCAGGCCGGGCACACCGCCGCCCGCCGCGCCGCGCTCTCCGCCCGCTTCCCGGGCGAGCGCCTGGTCGTGCCCGCGGGCAACCTGCGCACCCGCTCCAACGACACCGAGTACGCCTTCCGCGCCTCGACCGAGTACGCCTACCTCACCGGCGACCAGTCCGAGGACGGCGTCCTGGTGCTGGAGCCCAAGGGCGAGGGACACCGGGCGACGATCTACCTGCTGCCCCGCTCCAACCGCGAGAACGGCGAGTTCTGGCTGGACGGCCAGGGCGAGCTGTGGGTCGGCCGCCGCCACTCGCTGGACGAGGCCGAGCAGCTGCTGGGCATCCCGGCGAAGGACGTGCGCGAGCTCGCCGACGCGCTGCGCGAGGCCACCGGCCCGGTGCGCGCCGTGCGCGGCCACGACGCGGGCATCGAGGCGGCCCTGGCCGACAAGGCCACCGCCGAGCGCGACGAGGAGCTGCGGGTCTTCCTGTCCGAGGCGCGCCTGGTCAAGGACGCCTTCGAGGTCGCCGAGCTGCGCAAGGCCTGCGAGGCCACCGCGCGCGGCTTCGAGGACGTCGTCAAGGTCCTCGACAAGGCCGAGGCCACCAGCGAGCGCTACATCGAGGGCACCTTCTTCCTGCGCGCCCGCGTGGAGGGCAACGACGTCGGCTACGGCTCCATCTGCGCCGCCGGCCCGCACGCCACCACCCTGCACTGGGTGCGCAACGACGGCGCCGTGCGCTCGGGCGAGCTGCTGCTGCTCGACGCGGGCGTGGAGACCACCGAGCTCTACACCGCCGACGTGACCCGCACCCTGCCGATCAACGGCACCTTCTCGCCGCTGCAGAAGAAGATCTACGACGCGGTGTACGAGGCGCAGGAGGCCGGCATCGCGGCCGTGAAGCCGGGCGCCGACTACCGCGACTTCCACGACGCCGCCCAGCGCGTGCTCGCCGAGAAGCTGGTCGAGTGGGGCCTGTGCGGCGACCTGGACGTGGAGAAGGTCCTGGAGCTCGGCCTGCAGCGCCGCTGGACCCTGCACGGCACGGGCCACATGCTCGGCATGGACGTCCACGACTGCGCGGCCGCCCGCACCGAGAGCTACGTGGACGCCTCCCTGGAGCCGGGCATGTGCCTGACCGTGGAGCCGGGCCTGTACTTCCAGGCCGACGACCTGACCGTGCCGGAGGAGTACCGGGGCATCGGCGTCCGCATCGAGGACGACATCCTGGTCACCGAGGACGGCAACGTGAACCTCTCGGCCGCGCTGCCGCGCCGCTCCGACGAGGTCGAGGCCTGGATGGCCTCGCTCAAGGGCTGACCCTCAAGGGCTGATTCTCGAGGACTGGTCCAGGACCGGCGGGAAGCCGGTCCGGGCCCGCCGGTCTTCCGGAGGCCCCTTCCACGCGCGCGTGGAAGGGGCCTCCGGCCGTTGCGGTGGTACGGGACTGGTCCGCGGGGACTAGCCCGGCACCGCGAGGGGCGCGTCCCGGCGCCACTTGACGATCTTGTCGAAGCTCACCACCGCACCGCCGCGCCCGCCCCGGTTGCCGAAGTGGACGTGGTCGGCGAGCTCCTCGATCAGCCGCAGTCCGCGACCGTTCTCCGCGTCCGCAGGCACCCGGCGCCGCAGCGCCCGTACGGCTCCGGCGGATCCGACGGGACCGGCGGATCCGGCCGGTCCCGGGGGGAAGCCCGGGCCCGAGTCGGCGACCTCGATCCGGCACTTCTCCCCGTCCAGGTACGCCGTGACCTGGTACGCCTCCGCCGCGCCCGCCCCCGTGCCGCCCCCGTGCTCCACCGCGTTGGCGCACGCCTCGGTGAGCGCGAGCGAGAGGTCGAAGGTGGTGTCGGGGTCGACCCCAGCGGTCTCCATGGTGCCCAGCAGGAGACGACGGGCGAGCGGCACGCTCGCGGCCTCGCGGCGCAGATGGAGGGACCACCAGATGCTCATGCTCCAGCCTCCCGGCCGCGGCTCGACGTACCGATAGGTATTGCCGCGGCGCCCCTCCGGTAAGCCCCGCGTTGACGCACCGGCGCCCGTTCGGCGGATGTACGCGCACCCGCACGCCGGTGTATTGCGGGTCACAGGGCGCCAACGGGATCTTCCGGACCTGCCGTATGGGTGGCCTAAGCGTGGTGCGATGATGGCCCGGCCATGGACACAGCCCGCGCCGGAATCGGCCTGCGACTGCTGAGGGCCGCGCTCTTCGCCGCGGTCTGCGTCGTGCTGTCCGCGCTCGGGCACGCGCTGGCCGCGTGCGCGACCGTGCCCGGCTGGACCCTGGCGGCCGGCTTCCTCGGCGTCCTCGCCGTCACCGTGCCGCTCGCCGGGCGCGAACGCTCCCTGCCCACGATCGCCACCGCCCTCGCGGGCGGCCAGTTCGCGCTGCACGCCCTCTTCGGGCTCGGGCAGCGCCACCTCGTGGTGGGCGGTCCGACCTCCGACGACGCGCTGATCCGGATGGCCGCCAAGCTGGTCTGCGGGGGCGGCGCCGCGTCGCTCTCGCCCGCCGACGCCAACCGGATCGTCACCACCGCCGGGCTCGACCCGGCCTCGGCCGCCGGCCACGCCGGCCACATGGCCGACGGCGCCGCCGCCTCCGGGCACCTGGCGTCGTCCGGCCTGCCCAGCCTGAGCATGGTGCTGGGCCACCTGCTGGCCGCGCTGGCCACCGGCTGGCTGATGCGGCGCGGCGAGGCCGCGCTGTTCCGTCTCGTACGGCTCTCCCAGGGCGCCACCGAGAGCGCGCCGCTGCGCGCGCTGCGCGACGCCCTGTCCCTCGTACGCCTGCTGCTCGCCGGCCTTCCGGCGGCCACCGCCGCCGGGCCCCGCCCCGCCGCGCCCGCGTACGACACTCCGCCCCCGCCCGCCGGGCGCGCCCTGGCGGACACGGTGATCAGGCGCGGCCCCCCGGCCGTCCTCGCTCTCGCAGCCTGACGCGACCCGCTCCCGGTACCGCACGGAGGTGGTGTCGCGGTGTCCACGCACGCGTGGACGCACTCACCCGTTCCTGCTTCCTGGAGTGTCCTGTCGTGATGAAGAAGTCCGTGCTCAAGAGCGCCTCCCGCATCGCCGTCGCCGGCGGTGTCGCCGCGTCCGCCGTGCTGTTCCTGTCCTCCGCCGCCTCCGCGCACGTCAGCGTGCAGCCGCAGGGCGCGGCCGCCAAGGGCGGCTACGCGACCGTGAACTTCAAGGTCCCCAACGAGCGGGACAACGCCTCCACCGTCAAGGTCGAGGTCAACCTCCCCGCCGACCACCCGATCGCCTCCGCCATGCCCCAGCCGGTGCCGGGCTGGAAGGTCGTGGTGACCAAGGCCAAGCTCGCCAAGCCGCTGGAGATGCACGGCAAGCAGATCACCGAGGCCCCGTCCAAGATCACCTGGACCGCCGAGGGTGACGGCAAGATCGGTCCCGGCGAGTTCCAGCAGTTCCCCGTCTCGCTCGGCCAGCTCCCCGAGAACGCCGACCAGCTGGTCTTCAAGGCCCTGCAGACCTACAGCAACAACGAGGTCGTGCGCTGGATCGAGGAGCCCAAGGAGGGCGCGGACGAGCCCCAGAACCCGGCTCCCGTGCTCAAGCTCTCCGCCGCCGAGGACGACCACCACGGCGGCGCCGCGAAGACCGACGCCAAGGCCGACGACAAGGCCGGTGACAAGGCGGGTCACGACGGCCAGGAGAACGCGTCGGCCGACACCAGCGACACCACCGCGCGCGTGCTCGGTGTGGTCGGCATCCTCGTGGGCGTCGCGGGCGTCGCGTTCGGCGTCCTCGCGGGGCGGCGCCGCTCGGCCTGACGGCCGCGCAGGCCTCCCCAGGAACACCCCTCCCCGAGAGAGAACCCCATGCACAACCAGAAGCGCTCCGGGCGTGCCCGGCGCACCTCGCTGGCCGCGGCGGCACTCGTCGCCGCGGCCGGCCTGACCCTCACGGCGTGCGGCGGCGGCAGTGACGCGGCGAAGGGCGACAGCCCCGTCGCGGACGTCTCCGCCGACACGTCCGACAAGGCCGCGACCGTCCTGGACCGGCCGTTCACCAAGCCCGACCTGGTGCTCACCGACACCCAGGGCAAGAAGTTCGACCTCCGCGAGCGGACCAAGGGCAAGCCGACGCTGATCTACTTCGGCTACACGCACTGCCCCGACGTGTGCCCGCTGACGATGAGCAACATCGCCATCGCCAAGAAGAAGCTCTCCAAGGCGGACCAGGACAAGCTCCAGGTCGTCTTCGTCACCACCGACCCCGACCGTGACACCCCGGCAGAGCTGGGCAAGTGGCTCCCGGCGGCGGGCGACCCGTCCTTCACCGGCCTCACCGGTGCCTTCCCAGCCATCCAGGCGGGCGCCCGCCAGCTGGGCATCGGCATCGACCCGGCTAAGAAGGAGAAGGACGGCTCGGTCGTCTCCATGCACGGAGCACAGGTGATCGCGTTCTCGCCCAAGACCGATCAGGGCTACGTCCTGTACGGCGAGGACACGACCGCCGACGACTACGCCAAGGACCTGCCGAAGATCATCAAGGGGGAGAACCCGTGAACCGCCGCACCACCCGCACCACCGTCCGCACCGCCGCCGCCGTGATAGCCCTCGCCACGGGCCTGGCCCTCAGCGGTTGCTCCTCCGACTCCAAGGACGCCGGGAGCGACAAGCCCGAGCTGAAGGTCAGCGGCGCGTTCATGCCGCAGCCCGCCATGGACATGGCCGGCGCGTTCCTGGACATCAAGAACGAGAGCGGTACCGCGGACAAGCTCCTCTCGGTGACCAGCCCGCTCTCGGACGACGTCACGATCCACGAGACGAAGAACCAGAAGATGCAGGAGGTCAAGTCCTTCGACATCCCCGCCAAGGGCGAGCTGAACCTGGAACGCGGTGGCAACCACATCATGTTCATGGGCATCAAGCAGAAGCCGAAGCAGGGCGACGAGGTCGAGATCGAGCTGCACTTCGAGAAGTCCGACCCGATCAAGGTGACGGTCCCGGTCGAGGCGCCGAACCACAACCCGAAGAAGCAGTGAGCCACCCGAAGAAGCACTGAGCTACTCGAGGGACTGACACCATGACGACGACCACCGCCCCACGCCTCACGGCGGCCTTCGTACTGCGGCTCCTGCTCGTGACCGCGGCCCTGTGCGCCACCGTGCTCTCCGGCACGGCCAGCGCCCACGCCGCGCTCACCGGCAGCACCCCGAAGGACGGGGCGGTGGTCGCCGACGCCCCCAAGGACGTCCAGCTCACCTTCTCCGAGCAGGTCGCCATGGGGAACGACTCCATCCGCGTCCTGGACCCCGCGGGCAACCGCGCCGACACCGGTGAACTGCGCGACCTGTGCGCGGGCTCCGTGGTCCGGTACGGGGTGAACCTGCGGGACTCCCTCCCCGACGGCACCTACACCGTCGCCTGGCAGGCTGTGTCGGCCGACAGCCACCCCGTCTCGGGCGCCTTCACCTTCTCGATCGGGGCGCCCTCCAAGACCTCCGTCGCGCTGCCCGACAACGAGGTCGGCGGCGGCCTCGTCGGCGCCCTCTACGGCATCGCGCGCTACTTCTCCTACGCCGGGTTCGTCGTCCTGGCCGGCGGCGCCGCGTTCGTCCTCGCCTGCTGGCCACGCGGCGCCACGGCCCGCCCGCTCCAGCGGTTCGTCGCCCAGGGCTGGGTCGTGCTCACCGCGTCGACCCTGGTGATGCTGCTGCTGCGCGCCCCCTACACCGGCTCCGGCAACCTCGCCGACGCCTTCGACCTGGGCCAGCTCAAGTCCGTCCTGGAGACCAAGACCGGCGCCGCCCTGATCTCCCGCCTGCTGCTGCTCGGCGCCGCCGCCCTCTTCGTGGCCGTGCTCTTCGGCGCGTACACCCGGCGCGAGGACCCCAAGGAGAAGAAGGACCTCACCTTCGGGCTCGCCCTGGGCGGTACGGTCGTCGCCGCCGGGATCGCCGGCACCTGGGCCCTGGCCGAGCACGCCTCGACGGGACTGCAGCCCGGCATCGCGATGCCCGTCGACATCCTGCACCTGCTGGCCGTCGCCGCCTGGCTCGGCGGCCTGGCCGCCCTGCTCGTCGCCCTGTACCGGGCGCCGTCCATCGAGCGCGCGGCCGTGCGCCGCTTCTCCGCGGTCGCCTTCGGCTCCGTGGTCGTCCTCGCCGCGACCGGGCTCTACCAGTCCTGGCGCCAGGTCGGCTCCTGGTCCGCCCTGACCGGCACCACGTACGGGCAGCTGCTGCTCGTCAAGGTGGGCCTGGTCGCCGTGATGGTCGGCGTCGCCTGGATCTCCCGGCGCTGGACCGCCCGCCTGGGCGAGGCCCGGGCCGCCACCGGCACGGCCGCGGACACCGAGGCGGCCGAAGCGGCGGAGGACACCGCGGAGTCCGAGGAGTCCGAGGAGTCCAAGGAGGCCGCGGTGCCGGCCGAGGCCGAGCCGGTCACCGTGCCGGCCGACCCGGAGCGCGCCGCCCAGCTGGCCCGCCAGCGCGCCGCCCTCGCCACCACCCGCCGCAAGAAGGCCAGGGACGCCGACACCGAACGCCTGGGCCTGCGCCGCTCGGTGCTGGCCGAGGCCGCCGTGGCGGTGGTGCTGCTCGCCGTGACGACCGTGCTCACCTCCACCGAGCCGGGCCGTACGGAGGAGGAGGCGGCCGCTGCCCAGGGCACCTCGCAGACCGCGGTGCCCGACCGGCCGGTCGACGTCCAGCTGCCCTTCGACACCGGGGGCCAGGACGGCAAGGGCACCGTGCGGCTCAGCCTCGACCCGGGCCGCACCGGGGCGAACGCCCTGCACATCTACGTCGTCCGGCCCGACGGCAAGCCGCTCGACGTCCCGGAGCTGAAGGTCTCCTTCACCCTCAAGGCCAAGGACATCGGCCCGCTCCCGGTCGTCCCCGACCGGATCACCACCGGGCACTGGGCCGCCAACGGGGTACAGATCCCGATGGCCGGCGACTGGACGCTCCAGGTCACCGTGCGCACCTCGGACATCGACCAGACCTCCATCGACAAGAACGTCAAGATCGGCTGAAACGCGTGACTGAGAACCTTGAGATCTCCCGGCGGCGCATGCTCGGCACGGTCGGCGCGGCGGGGGCCGCCGGCCTGGCCCTCGGTGCGGCGGGCGGCGCGGGGGTCTACGCGGCGGCCGCCGACTCCCCCTCGTCCGGCGCCGGCTCCCCGTCCTCCCTCGGCTCGACCGGCGAACCCTTCTTCGCCAAGCACCAGGCGGGCATCACCACCCCCTTGCAGGCCAAGGGCCACCTGGTCGCCTTCGACCTGGCCCCGGGCGCGGGCCGCAAGGAGGCCGCGGCACTGATGCGGCGCTGGTCCGCGCTGGCCGAGCGGCTGATGGCGGGCGAGCCCACCGACGGCTCCGCGGGCCGTGACACCGGGGTCGCCCTGGACGCGGGCCCCTCCTCGCTGACCCTCACCTTCGGCTTCGGCGCCGGCTTCTTCGACCGCACCGGCCTGGTGGGCAACCGCCCGCCGCAGCTGGAGCCGCTGCCCAACTTCTCCGCGGACGCCCTCGACCCCAAGCGCTCCGGCGGCGACCTCTGGGTGCAGATCGGCGCCAACGACGGCCTGGTCGCCTTCCACGCGCTGCGCGCGGTCCAGAAGGAGGCGGGCTCCGCCGCCCGGGTCCGCTGGCAGATGAACGGCTTCAACCGCACTCCCGGCGCCACCTCCGAGCCCCGTACGGCCCGCAACCTGATGGGCCAGCTCGACGGCACCGGCAACCCCAAGCCGTCCGAGGCGGACTTCGACCGGCGCGTCTTCGTCCCGGCGGGGGGCCCGGCCGCGCTGTCCTGGATGGCCAACGGCTCGTACGTCGTCATGCGGCGCATCCGGATGCTCCTGGACGACTGGGAGAAGCTGGCGCTGGACAAGCAGGAGAAGGTGATCGGGCGCCGCAAGTCCGACGGCGCCCCGCTGACCGGCGGCACCGAGACCACCGAACTCGCCCTCGACAAGACGGGACCGGACGGGAAGTTCGTCATCCCGGACAACGCGCACGCCCGCATCTCCGCCCCCGAACAGAACGGCGGGGCCGCGATGCTGCGGCGCCCCTTCTCGTACCACGACGGCATCGGCCAGGACGGGGTGCCGGACGCGGGGCTGCTCTTCCTGTGCTGGCAGGCCGACCCGATGCGCGGCTTCGTCCCCGTGCAGCGCAAGCTCGACCGGGGCGACGCCCTGTCCCCCTTCCTGCGCCACGAGGCGAGCGGCCTGTTCGCCGTCCCCGGCGGCCCCTCGAAGGGCGAGTACGTGGGCCAGCGGCTCCTGGAGGGATGAACGGCGGGGCGAGGCGGGGCAGGTGCGAGGCGGAGCAGGACAGGGCGGCGCGGGGCAGCCCGGGGCCCGGCTGCCGGCTCGCTCCGGGACGCCGGGCGGCGGGCCCGCGGGCGCCGTCCGGGTCGCGGACCCGGCGCGCCCGGGGGGTGCGGGCCCATTAGGGTGACGCCATGTCCGCCACGCGCTACACCTACCTCGGTCCCGAAGGCACCTTCACGGAAGCCGCGCTGCGCACGCTGCCCGAGGCCGCGACCCGCGAGCTCATCCCGATGGTGTCGGTGCCCGCCGCGCTCGACGCGGTGCGCAACGGCGAGGCGGCGGCCGCCCTGGTGCCGATCGAGAACTCGGTGGAGGGCGGGGTCACCGCGACGCTCGACGAGCTGGCCTCGGGCGAACCGCTGATGATCTACCGCGAGGTGCTGCTGCCGATCGCCTTCGCTCTCCTGGTGCGGCCCGGCACCCAGCTGTCGGACGTGAAGACGGTGACCGGGCACCCGGTCGCCCAGCCGCAGGTGCGCAACTGGCTGCGCGCGAACCTGCCGGACGCCGTGTGGGAGTCGGCCGCCTCCAACGCGGACGGCGCGCGCCTGGTGCAGGAGGGCCGCTTCGACGGGGCCTTCGCCGGGGAGTTCGCCGCGGCGACGTACGGCCTCGAACCGCTGGTCACGCAGATCCACGACGCCCAGAACGCGCAGACCCGCTTCGTCCTGGTGGGCCGGCCCGCGCGCCCGGCGGCGCCGACGGGCGCGGACAAGACGTCGGTGGTCATCTGGCAGCGCGAGGACCACCCGGGTGCCCTGCTCGAACTCCTCCAGGAGTTCGCCAGCCGGGGCGTGAACCTGGTGCTGCTCCAGTCCCGGCCGACGGGTGAGGGCATCGGCAACTACTGCTTCGCCATCGACGCCGAGGGACACGTGACGGAGCGGCGGGTGGCCGAGGCCCTGACCGGGCTGAAGCGCAACAGTCTGGAGGTCCGGTTCCTCGGCTCGTACCCGAGGGCGGACGCGAAGCCCGAGGACGCGCGCGCTCCGCGCCGCGGGACGTCGGACGCGGAGTTCACGGCGGCCTTCGACTGGCTCGCCCGATGCCAGGACGGGCGGCCGTAGTCCGGACGACCGCCGTACGGGCGGCCTTCGTACGAGCACCCTTCGTCCGGGCAGCCTTCGTCCGGTAACCGACCCCAGACCGCGGGGCCTCCGGCCCCGGGGCTGTCTGCAGTTGTCAAGGTGCGCCGACCCGGCCGCCGTACGGCCGCGGCCCTGATCCGAGCTCCACTCTGCACTTCCCCGGGTCGACTCCGCTCCGCGTCATCCACAGGCCCGCACCCCAGTACTACTGGCATACTTTCGTTACCCACAGAAGTTATCCACAGGGCTGCTTCTCGACCTGGGGACAAGTCGACAACATGGCGCGACAAGGTCGACAAATCGGTCTAGTTACCCACACTCCCGTCCACAGCCCCATCCAGCCCCCATCCACCCCCACGGGCTCCCCTGTCACCCCAATTCCCTTGATCAACGCTTTGGGACGGGCAATTCCCACCCGAATGAGTGTGTGGGGCGGGTTTGAACGGGGAATCCTCGCCCTCGCACCACACCGCCGGAACCACCTGCTCCGAACTCCACAGGTCTTCCACACAGCCTGTGGATAACATTCCGGAGCCGCGCGTTCCTGTGGACAACCGACCTCAAGTCCCGCCTCCCGCAAGGTCGGTGAGTCAAGGCATCCAGGCCGTCGTGCCCCTTTTCAGGGAGTAGCAGCGGTTTTATTGACGTTATCGCCCGACCCGGCGCCCCTTTCCCTGAACCCCATTCGGCATTTACCTTTAATTACTGTCAATTCGGGCAAAACGACACGCACCCCTTATCGAGGTGGGGAGGCGGGAGCCGACACCGGTAGCCTGGTGGGGTGATTGACCTTCGCCTGCTCCGTGAGGACCCCGACCGTGTTCGCGCCTCCCAGCGCGCCCGTGGAGAGGACGTCGACCTCGTCGACGCCCTGCTCTCCGCCGACGAGCGGCGCAGGTCGTCAGGGCTCCGCTTCGACGAGCTCCGCTCCGAGCAGAAGTCGCTCGGCAAGCTCATCCCCAAGGCCTCGCCCGACGAGAAGGCCGACCTCCTGAAGAAGGCCGGCGAGCTCGCCGCCGCCGTGAAGGCGGCCGACGCGGAGCAGCACGAGGCCGACGAGGACGCCAAGCGCCTGCTGCTCCAGCTGGGCAACCTGGTCCACCCCGACGTCCCGGTGGGCGGCGAGGAGGACTTCACCGTCCTGGAGACGCACGGCAGCATCCGCGACTTCACGGCCGAGGGCTTCGAGCCCAAGGACCACCTGGAGCTGGGCGAGGCGCTCGGCGCCATCGACGTCGAGCGGGGCGCCAAGGTCTCCGGCTCGCGCTTCTACTACCTGACCGGCGTCGGCGCGCTCCTGGAGCTCGCCCTGGTCAACGCGGCGATCGCACAGGCCACCGAGGCCGGCTTCATCCCGATGCTCACGCCCGCGCTGGTCCGTCCGCGCGCCATGGAGGGCACCGGTTTCCTCGGCCAGGCCGCCGAGAACGTGTACCACCTGGAGAAGGACGACTACTACCTGGTCGGCACGTCCGAGGTGCCCCTCGCGGCGTACCACATGGACGAGATCCTCGACGCCGACAAGCTGCCCCTGCGCTACGCGGGCTTCTCGCCGTGCTTCCGCCGCGAGGCCGGTACGTACGGCAAGGACACCCGGGGCATCTTCCGCGTCCACCAGTTCGACAAGGTCGAGATGTTCTCGTACGTCGCGCCCGACGACGCGGAGAACGAGCACAAGCGGCTCCTCGAGTGGGAGAAGCAGTGGCTCACCGGACTGGAGCTGCCCTTCCGCGTCATCGACGTCGCCACCGGTGACCTGGGTTCCTCCGCCTCCCGCAAGTTCGACTGCGAGGCGTGGATCCCGACCCAGGGCAAGTACCGCGAGCTGACCTCCGCCTCCAACTGCGACTCCTTCCAGGCCCGCCGCCTGTCGGTGCGCATGCGCGAGGAGCAGGACGGCAAGAAGACCGTCCAGCCGCTCGCCACGCTGAACGGCACGCTGTGCGCCGTACCGCGCACCATCGTGGCGATCCTGGAGAACCACCAGTTGCCGGACGGCTCGGTGCGCGTGCCTGAGGTACTGCGCCCGTACCTGGGCGGCCGCGAGGTCCTGGAGCCGATCACCAAGTGAGCACCACCGCACCGTTCCCGTACAAGCTGATCGCGACCGATCTCGACGGGACGCTGCTGCGCTCCGACGAGACCATCTCGGAGCGCACCCGCGCAGCGCTCGCCGCCTCGGTGGCGGCGGGTGCCGCGCACATCGTCGTGACCGGCCGCTCCGTGGCGTGGACGCGCCACATCCTGGACGACCTCGGCTACGAGGGCCTCGCGGTCTGTGGCCAGGGTGCGCAGGTCTACCACGCGGGCGAGCACCGGCTGCTCACCTCCGTGACCCTCGACCGGCAGCTGGCCGGTCTGGCGCTCGCCAAGATCGAGGCCGAGGTCGGCCCGCTGGCACTGGCCGCCTCGCGCGACGGCCTGGACGGCGAGGTCCTGGTGGGCGCCGGCTACCGGGTCCAGGAGGGCCCGCTGCCGACGGTCGCGTTCGAGGACCCCGCCGAGCTGTGGGTCGCGCCGCTGAACAAGGTCTACATCCAGCACCCCGGGCTCTCCGACGACGCGCTGACCAAGGTGGCCCGGGAGACCGTGGGCAGCCTGGTGGACGTGGTGATGGCCGGCGAGGGGATCGTGGAGATCCTGCCGCTGGGCCTGAGCAAGGCGACCGGCCTCTCGCTGGCCGCGCGCCGGCTGGGCGTGAAGGCCGCCGACACGATCGCGTTCGGCGACATGCCCAACGACATCCCGATGTTCGGCTGGGCCCGGCACGGGGTGGCGATGGCGAACGCCCACGACGACCTGAAGGCCGTCGCGCACGAGATCACGGCGTCCAACGAGGACGACGGGATCGCGGTGGTCCTGGAGGAGCTGCTGGGGCGCTGACCCCGCGCGATCCCTTGAACCGAAGCGTACGGCGAGGGCCCTGGTGCATCCAGGGCCCTCGTCGTTTCTGGCGTGGGCCCGCCACTGCGGGCCTGTACTGGGTGCGTTGATGCGTGCGGCGGTTGTCCGTACGGTGCGGAGGATGCGCGGATCGAACGCGCGCGGGCGTGAACCCGACTACGGCTTAGCAAGCCGCTGCCTTACCACTCGGCCAATCCTCCGGGAGGGGCGGCCCGCGCCGTGAAGGCGCGCTCGAAGCGGCCGCCCCGGGCAGCGCGTCGAGCGGCGGCTACTCCACAGGAGCCTGCCGCGCCGCGCGGCCCCGACGGGAGCTCGACGGACTCGTACTCTCCTCGGTCATCGCCTCGCTCCTCCCCGGTCTCGGTGGTGCCCGGGCCGGCCCGACTGCTGCCCTGGCTCAACTACTGTGCCCGGGAGCGCTGTTCGAGCGCCACTCGTTTTCCGCGGGTGAGCGGCCAGCAGGCGAAGCCGATGCCGAGCGCGATCGCGTGCCCCAGGTCGGTGAAGGTGCCGCCGGTGAGCAGCGGGATGCCGAAGAAGGCGGCGGCCCCGAGGGCGTACAGCGGCCGCAGGGGCATCGGGAGGCGGTACGTGAGGACGCCGACGGCGGCCGCGAGGCCGTAGCTCACCCCGATGTCCACGACGTGCGCCATCCGGCGCGGTGCCTCGTGGCTCTGGATCGCCATCAGCACGTACTTCTGGCTGATCAGTGTGGCCGCGATGTGCGCGGTGGCCACGGTGAACAGCCAGCGCGCGGTGCCGAGCCAGCGCTCGACGGGTGCGTGGAAGACCTCGAACAGCACGGCGTACAGCAGGAAGGACGCCGGGTTCTCGATCCAGAAGGCGCTGGTGAACAGCGCTTCGACCGGGTGGCGGACCAGCTCGTGGATGTTGCTGCTGTTGCGGTGGAGCAGGAAGCGCTCCTGGCGCGGGGTGGACACGGCGATGACGACGCTGGTGACGGCGATCGCCAGCAGCCAGGTGTGCGTGCCGGGTGACGAACGCAGCCACGATCTGATCGGCCGCGCCGGTTCGCCACCCGGTGCCCGCATTGCGGTGGATTCGGTCACGGGTCAGTGACTACCACCTCGGGGATAAGTTCCTCAGAAATTGATCATGTGTCCCGCGAGGCCGTGGATCGCCTCCTTGACGGCCTCGCCCAGCGTCGGGTGCGCGTGGACGTTGCGCGCGACCTCGGTGACCGTCAGGTCCCACTGCTGGGCCAGGGTCAGCTCGGGCAGCAGCTCGGTGACGTCCGGGCCGATCAGGTGGGCGCCGATGATCTCGCCGTACTGCGCGTCGGCGATGATCTTCACGAAGCCGACCGAGTCGCCCAGGCCGTGCGCCTTGCCGTTGGCCGTGAAGGGGAACTTGGCGACCTTGACGTCGAAGCCCTTCTCGCGGGCCTGCTTCTCGGTCCAGCCGAAGCTGGCGATCTGCGGCTGCGAGTACGTCGCGCGCGGGATCATCGGGTAGTCGAGCTCCATCGTCTCGTGGTCCCCGATGGTCTCGGCGGCGATGACGCCCATCGACTCGGCGGTGTGCGCCAGCATCAGCTTCGCGGTGACGTCGCCGATCGCGAAGATGTTCGGCACGGAGGTGCGGCAGCGGCCGTCCACCTCGATGGCGCCGCGCTCGGTCAGGGCGACCCCGGTGCTCTCCAGGCCGTACCCCGTCACGTTCGGCGCGAAGCCGATCGCCTGCAGGACCTTGTCGGCCTCCAGGACCTTCTGCGCGCCGTCCTTGCCGGTGACGGTGACGCGGACCTGCTGGCCGGACTCGTCGATGGACTCCACGCGCGTGGAGGTCATCACGTCGATGCCGAGCTTGCGGTACTGCTTGGCGAGCTCCTTGGAGACGTCCTCGTCCTCCAGCGGGGCGACGCGGTCGAGGAACTCGACGATCGTCACCTTCACGCCGTAGTTGTGCAGGACGTACGCGAACTCGATGCCGATCGCGCCCGCGCCCGCGATGACGATGGACTGCGGCAGGTCGTCCGCGAGGATCTGCTCCTCGTACGTGACCACGCGCTCGCTGCGGCTGGTGCCCGGCAGCAGGCGCGGGGTGGCGCCCGTGGCGATGATGCAGTTGTCGAAGGAGACGGTCTGCGTGGTGCCGTCGGAGAGGGCGACCTGGAGGGTGTTGGCGTCGACGAAGGTGCCGCGGCCGTCGAACTCCGTGATGCCGTTCTTCTTCATCAGGAAGTGGACGCCCTTGACGCGGCCGTCCGCCACCGTGCGGCTGCGGCGGTAGGCCTCGCCGTAGTCGAAGGAGACCGTGCCGTCGACCTTGATGCCGAAGGTCTTGGCCTCGTGCTGGAAGATGTGCGCCAGCTCGGCGTTGCGCAGGAGCGCCTTGGTGGGGATGCAGCCCACGTTCAGGCAGACGCCGCCCCAGTACTTCTCCTCGACGATCGCGACCCGCTTGCCCAGCTGGGCGGCGCGGATGGCGGCGACGTAACCGCCGGGGCCGGCGCCGAGTACGACGACGTCGAAGCGGTCTGACATGACTGTCTCCCCAAGGTGCGTGAAGTGATCGTGAGCACGTACCAGCCCACAGTAATCCCGCCCACTGACAGACTTGTAGGATGACTGGGCAACCGGGCGATTGGAGTGACACGTGGCACTGTCGGCAGCGGGGCGTACGTCCCTGGTGGACGCGGTGGTCGAGCAGTTGAGGGCCCAGCTCGCGGACGGCGAGTGGGCGGTCGGCGACCGGATCCCCACCGAGCACGAGCTGGCCGACCTGCTGGGCGTGGGGCGCAACACGGTGCGCGAGGCCGTCCGCGTCCTGGTGCACGCCGGGCTGCTCGAGTCGCGCCAGGGCAACGGCACGTTCGTACGGTCCACCGCCGACCCCTCCGCCGTGCTGCGCGGCATGCGGCACGCGGGCGCGCTGGACGTCCTCGAGCTGCGCGTGGCGCTGGAGGCGGAGGCGGCCCGGCTGGCCGCGGCCCGGCGCGAGACCCACGACCTGCTGCGGCTGCGGGCCGCCCTGACCACGCTGCGCGAGGAGGGGGACCGGGACGCCGACGCGGACCTGGCCTTCCACCTGGCGGTGGTCGAGGCCACCCACAACCGCGCCTTCACCGAGGTCTACCGGTTCTTCTCCGCCCAGGTGCACGAGCAGCTCGTCGAGGCGCTCGGGGACCACGCGATGCCGCCCGTCGACCTGGACCAGCACGAGGCGCTGGTGGTGGCCATCGAAGCCGGCGACGCGCGCGTGGCCGAGGAGGCCGCACGGGAGCTGCTGCGGGTGCCCATGGAGGTCGTGGCGGCGCTGACGGGAGGCGCCCGATGAGCGAGCGGGGCCCCGTCCTGATCGACGCCGAGGCGGATGTACGCGGCTCCACGCGCGCGGTGGCCGCGCGCCGGGCGCTCCTCTCGCACCCCGTGCTGCTGTTCGTGGGGATCGTGCTGGCCTCGCTGAACATGCGGGCCGCGCTGGCGAGCGTGTCACCGCTGGTGGGCGAGATCAGCGCGGACTTCGGCCTGTCGTCGACGGGCGGTTCGCTGGTGACGTCCGTCCCGGTGCTGTTCCTGGGCGTGGGCGCGCTGGTGGCGCCCTGGCTGGCGCGGCGGTTCGGTACGGAGCCGGTGCTGCTGGCCGCGCTGGTGCTGCTGGCCGCCGGGATCGTCGTACGGGTCGTGCCGTCGGTGTACGCGCTGTACGGCGGAGGCGTTCTGGTCGGCACGGCCATCGCCCTGCTCAACGTACTGATGCCCGGTCTGATCAAGCGGGACTTCCCGGACCGGGCGGCCTCCATGACGTCGCTCTACACGGGCGCGATGATCGCCGGGGCGACCATGGCGGCGGCCGCGTCGGTGCCGCTGGAGCGGGCCTTCGGCGACAGCTGGGAGGCGTCGCTGGCCTTCTGGGCGGTGCTCGCCGCGGTGGCCGCGGTGGCCTGGCTGCCCCAGGTGGTCATCGCGCGCGGGCGTACGGGCCACGAGGTGCGGGCCTCCGCGGGGACGGGGCGCAACGTGTGGCGCTCCGGGCTCGCCTGGCAGGTCACGCTCTTCATGGGCCTGCAGTCCCTGTGGTCGTACGTCCTGATCGCCTGGATGCCCACCGTCTTCACGGACCACGGGATGAGCCGCTCCACCGCGGGCGTGGTCTTCGCCTTCAACAACCTGGTCCAGGTCGCGGGCGCCTTCCTGGTGCCGCTGCTGGCCGGACGGACGCGCGGGCAGCGGCCGCTGGTGGTCCTGGTGACCACGCTGGTGGCGGCCGGGTACGCGGGACTGATCGCGGCCCCCGTGAGCGGCGCCTGGCTGTGGGCGGCGGTGCTCGGCGTGGGGCAGGGCGGCGCGGTGGGCCTGGCGCTGACCCTGATCGTGCTGCGCACCGGGGACGCGGCGACGGCCGCACGGCTCTCGGGCATGGCCCAGACGGTGGGCTACCTGCTGGCGGCGCTCGGGCCGCTGGCGGCGGGCGCGGTGCACCAGGCGACGGGCGACTGGACGGTGCCGCTGGCGCTGATGCTCGTGGTGTGCGCGGCGGCACTGGTGGTCGGCCTGCTCGCGGCGCGCGACCGGAGGGTGTAGGCCTGGGGCCATGAACGTGGACGTACGCGTGCGCCGCATCTACGACGAGCCGTCCGGGGACGACGGGGTGCGGGTCCTGGTGGACCGGCTGTGGCCGAGGGGCCTGGCGAAGGCGGTGGCGCGGATCGACGAGTGGCCCAAGTCCCTGACGCCGTCCACGGAGCTGCGGCGCTGGTACCACGAGGGCGGGACGTGGGAGGAGTTCCGCTCCCGGTACGAGGCCGAGCTCGCGGAGCCGGCGGCGGCCCAGGCCCTCGACTCCCTGCGTTCACTGGCCGGCAAGGGCCGGGTGACGCTCCTGACGGCGTCGAAGACCCTGCCGACCAGCCACGCGGAGGTGCTGCGGCAGGCCCTGGCGCGATGAAACGAGCGGGGCGGTGCTTCCCCGTACGGGAAGCACCGCCCACCGCGCGCGTACGCGTACGCGTGCCGCTCGGCTACTCGTCACCCGCCAGCGTCAGCGTGCGCAGCTTCTGTCCGGCGTACCAGGTCGCCCCGACCGTCACCGCCGCCAGCAGGATCGCCGCCAGCGGGAACTTCACGTCCGAGGCGATCAGGCCCTCACCGCTGACCTTCTGGGCCACCGCCAGCGCCCACTGCTGCACGCTCAGCGTGCGCGCGCCGGCCACCAGGGAGCCGAACAGGGCCTCCCACACCAGCGCGTACACCAGGCCGATCACCACGGCGTGCCGGCTGATCGTGCCGAGCAGCAGGAACAGCGCGCTGTAGGCGATCGAGGCGACCAGCGCGGCGACCGTGTACGCGACCGCCACCTGCTGGCCGTTGCCGTTGAGGATCATCCCCGCGACGAACATCGGCACCGCGGAGAACACCATGGTCACGGCGATCGCGACGATCAGCTTGGTGACGATGATGGTGGGCCGCTTCACCGGCTTGGACAGCAGGTAGACGATCGAGCCGTCGTCGATCTCCGGGCCGATCGCACCGGTGCCCGCGATGACACCGATCAGCGGCACCATGGTGGCCAGGCCGAACCCGCGCAGCAGGTCCGCGGCCACCTGGTCGTCGGCGCCGTTGAAGCCGCGCACGGCGGCCGCGATGACGATCAGCAGCGCGGGCAGCGCGAAGAGGATCAGGGCGCGGCGCCGGCCGAGCAGGGCCCGGTAGGTGAGCCGGGCGACTGTGGGTTCGTACATCACACAGCTCCTTTCAGGCCGAGACGAGGTAGGAGAAGACGGATTCGAGCGACTCGTCGGACGGGGACACGGTCAGCAGGCGGATGCCGTGGTCGCGTGCGACGCGCGGCAGCAGCTCGGTGAACCGTCCGAAGTCGACGGCCTGTACGCGCAGTGCGCCCTCGGCGAGGTCGACCTCGATGCCCGCCGTCGACGGGTCGGCGATCAGCGCGGCCGCCAGTGCCCGGTCGTCGCTGGAGCGCACCAGGTAGCGGTGCGGACGGTCGGTCATCAGACGGCGGATCCGGCGGAAGTCACCGCTGGCCGCGTGCCGTCCGGCGACGATCACCTCGATGTGCGAGGCGAGCTGTTCGACCTCTTCGAGGATGTGCGAGGAGAACAGGACGGTGCGGCCCTGGGCGCCCATCCGCCGCAGCAGGTCCATCAGCTGCATGCGCTGGCGCGGGTCCATGCCGTTGAAGGGCTCGTCGAGCAGCAGCACGGACGGGTCGTGCACCAGGGCGGACGCCATCTTCACGCGCTGGCGCATGCCCTTGCTGTACGTGGAGATCTTGCGGTCCTGCGCGTACTCCATCTCGACGGTCGCGAGGGCCTTCTGCGCGGCGGACTTGCCCAGTCCGTGCAGTTCGGCGTTGGCGACGACGAACTCCTGTCCGGTCAGGAAGTCGTACATGGCCTCGCGCTCGGGCACGACACCGATCTCGCGGTAGACGGACTCGTTGCGCCAGATCGGCTGTCCGTCCAGCGTGACGCTGCCGGTCGAGGGGGCGAGGAAGCCGCCCATCATGTTGATGAGGGTGGACTTGCCGGCGCCGTTGGGGCCGAGCAGGCCGGTCACGCCCGGGCCGATCGTCATCGTGACGTCGTTGACCGCCACGACGTTGCCGAACCACCGCGAGGCGTGGTCGATCTCGATGGTGCTCACAGCCCGACCTTTCGGTAACGGCGCATCAGGACGGCGTAGGAGCCGGCGATCAGCGCGAGGACGACCAGCAGGTAGACGGCTCCGGCACCCGCGCCGGGGGCCGCCGCGGAGCCGCCCGGGAAGGCCGTGTCGGCCCCGAGGAACGCGGTCTGCACGCCGTCGATCAGCGTGATCGGGGAGAACAGCCCCAGCCACTGGATGGCGCTGACGTGGTCGGTGCCGTAGGCGATGCCCTGGACGGTGGAGACCGCGCCGTAGGAGATGGTCAGTACGGCGATGACGGCGGCGACGCCGAAGCCGCGGCGCGGTGTCAGGGCGGCCATCACCAGGCCGATGCCGCCGAAGAGGAGCGAGAGGAGGGCCACGGAGACCAGTCCCTGCCCGAATCCCTTGGTCTGCTCGGCGAAGTCCATCTTGGCGAGCAGGGAGCCGACGTAGAGGACCACCACCGGCAGCGCGGTCAGCAGGAACAGTGCGGACGCCATCGCGCCGTACTTGGCGAGGACGTAGTCCACGCGCTCGATCGGCCGCGAGAAGTACAGCGGCACGGTCTTGAAGCGCAGGTCGCGGGAGACCGACTGGGGCGCCTGGGCGGCGAGGAACAGGCCGATGACGGCCTGCGTGAGGATCGCGTAGCGCGTGTAGTCGACGGGCAGTTCCTTGGCCTTCGTCGCCACCGCGACGGCCACGATGATCGCCGCGGGCACGCACATGACGCCCAGCAGGATCATCGGCAGCACCTTGGACTTGGCACTGCGGCCCAGGCCGTACGCGCCTCGCAGCGACTGCGAGTACAGCGACCTGCGCGCGTACGCGCGTCCCAGCCGCGCTCCGTCGTAGTTGCGGTAGCCGATGTTGTGGATCCGGCTGTTCTCGGGGGTCCGGGTGTTCTCCGGCATCGAAGTGCTCATCGGGCCTGTGCCTCCAGGGTGGCGTCCGCCTGCGGCCGGAAGACCTCCGCGATGTGGTGGCGGCGCTGTTCCATCCGTACGAGACCGAGGCCGAGCCCGGCCACCGTGTCGCGCACGACGTCGTACGTCTCCTCGCCGGTCGCCTCCAGCAGGAGGATGTGGCCCGCGCCCGGCAGGCCGTCCTCCACGCCGTCGTGCAGCGTGATCCCGCGCGCGGTGAGCGCCTCGCGCAGCGCGGCGGTGCCGTCGGGGTGGGCGTCGGAGTCGGTGACCTCGACCGCGAGGGTGGCCGTGGTCTGGGTGAAGTCGCTGGTGGAGCTGGAGCGCAGCAGCCGCCCGCCGTCGATGACGACGACGTGGTCGCAGGTGCGCTCCAGTTCACCGAGCAGGTGGGAGGTGACCAGGACCGAGATGCCGAAGTCGGTGTACACGCGGCGGATCAGGCCGAGCATCTCGTCGCGGCCGACCGGGTCGAGGCCGTTGGTCGGCTCGTCGAGCAGGACCAGCTTGGGGTCGTGGACCAGGGCCTGCGCCAGCTTCACGCGCTGCTTCATGCCGGTCGAGTAGCCGCCGATGGGGCGGTAGCGCTCCTCGTAGAGGCCGACGTGGCGCAGGGTGTCGGCGGTCCGCTCGCGGGCGGCCGTGGCCGGGAGGCCGGACATCCGCGCCATGTGGACGACGAACTCGGTGGCCGAGACGTCCGGCGGCAGGCAGTCGTGCTCGGGCATGTACCCCACGCGCTCGCGGATCTCGGCGCCCGAGGTGGCGACGTCGAGGCCGAGCACCCGGGCGCTGCCCTCGGTGGCGGGGGACAGTCCGAGCAGGATCTTGATCATGGTGGACTTGCCGGCTCCGTTGGCACCCACCAGTCCGGTCACACCGGGCCCGATGTCCAGGGAGAGCCGGTCGAGAGCGGTCACCCTGGGGAACCGCTTGCTGAGGCTTTCGGTCGCGATCACAGTCACGGTACGACCGTAGTGGCGCATGCCACATCAGGCGTCAGCCCTGTGGCTGTTCCTGTGTCCGACTCCAGGACGACAAGCCCGTAGGGGCGGGACGACCAAAGTAGTGGCCACGGGTCGCTGACGGGTCGCTTACGGGTCGACGGCGAACCGTCAGCGAACCGTCGCCGGACCGCCGGCGGGCCATCGGCGGACCGCCGAGGGAGTTCGTCGCGGACACGTCAGAGCACTCCGAGGCCTCTCGCCATGCCCATGACCTGAGTTTTCCACAGGCCGGTGCACACCCCTTGACGCAGCCGCCGAGCATTGTCACATTCATCAGTGTCAAGTTACGGACGCGTACCGCACACGGGACGGACGGGTGGCATGACCTCAAGCGCGCTTACCGCGGCACCCTCGGCGGCGGCCGGCCAACGGGCCGGTGAGCTGGCGGGGTTCAGGGAAGTCCAGGCCCTCGCCTACGCCTGTGCCGAGGCCGTCGCCGGGCAGCTCAAGCCGGGCGTGACCGAGCGCGAGGCGGCCCGGATGCAGCGCGAGTGGCTGCGCGAGCGGGGGGTGCGGGACTGGTTCCACCTCCCCTTCGCCTGGTTCGGCGACCGCACGGCGTTCACGGACTTCCGGGTGCCGCTGCAGTTCTTCCCCACCAACAGGCGCCTGGAGCCGGGGATGCCGTTCATCCTCGACATGGCCCCTGTGTACAAGGGCTACACGGCCGACATCGGCTACTCGGGCTGCCTCGGCCTCAACCCGGTGCACGACAAGCTCCTCTCGGACCTGGAGGCGCACCGCGAGCTGATCCTGCGCGAAGTCCGCGAGCGCCGGTCGCTGCGCGAGATCTACGAGGACGTGGAGCGCCTCATGGTCCGCCAGGGGTACGCGAACCGGCACCGCGCCTACCCCTTCGGGGTCATCGCGCACAAGATCGACCGGGTGAAGCAGCGCCGCTGGTCGCCGACCCTGTTCGGGTTCGGCACGCAGTCGCTGAAGGGCCTGGCGAGCGACGCGGTGCACGGCCACCGCGACGGCTGGTCGCCGCTGTGGTCCCCGTACAAGTTCTCCGACCACCCGCCCCGGCCGGGGCTCTGGGCGGTCGAGCCGCACCTCGGATTCCGGGGTACGGGCGCGAAGTTCGAGGAGATCCTGGTCGTCACCGACTCCCGGGACCCCGAGCAGAGCGCGTTCTGGCTGGACGACGATCTGCCGCACGTGCGGCGCTGGGCGGAGGAGAGGACCGGATGAGCCTGCGGGGCGCGCGCGAGCGCTGGGTGCGTACGGGCGGCATCGAGCTGTGCGTCGTGGAGATGGGTGACGCGGACCGGCCGACGGTGGTGCTCGTCCACGGCTACCCGGACTCCAAGGAGGTCTGGTCCGAGGTCGCGGCGCGGCTGGCCGAGGACTTCCACGTCGTGCTGTACGACGTCCGCGGCCACGGCCGCTCCACGGCCCCCGCGCCGCTGCGCGGCGGGTTCACGCTGGAGAAGCTCACCGACGACTTCCTGGCGGTCGTGGACGCGGTCAGCCCGGACCGCCCGGTGCACCTGGTCGGGCACGACTGGGGCTCGGTGCAGTCCTGGGAATTCGCCACCGTCGAGCGCACCGAGGGCCGCATCGCGTCCTTCACCTCGATGTCCGGGCCCTCCCTGGACCACTTCGGCCACTGGATCAAGCAGCGGATGAGCCGCCCCACCCCGCGCAGGGTCGGCCAGCTCCTCGGCCAGGGCGCCAAGTCCTGGTACGTGTACCTGCTGCACACCCCGGTCGTCCCCGAGCTGGCCTGGCGCGGGCCGCTCGGCAAGCGCTGGCCGAAGATCCTGGAGCGGGTGGAGAAGGTGCCCGCCGGGGACTACCCGACGCCCTCGCTACCGACCGACGCGGCGCACGGCGCCTGGCTCTACCGGGACAACGTCCGCCCCCGGCTGCGCCGCCCGCGCGCGGACGCGTACGCGCACGCGCCGGTCCAGCTGATCACGCCCACCGGGGACGCTTTCCTCTCCGAGCGGCTCTACGACGACCTCGCCCACTGGGCGCCCCGGCTGGTGCGCCGCACCCTGCCCGCCAAGCACTGGGTCCCGCGCACCCGGCCCGACCAGCTGGCCGCCTGGATAGGCGAGTTCGTCACGGCCAACGAGGACGGCAGGCCCACGCAGGACACCGTGCCGAGCGGGAAGTACGCCGAGCGGTTCGGCGGCCAGCTCGTGCTGGTCACCGGCGCCGCCAGCGGGATCGGCCGCGCCACCGCGTTCGCCTTCGCCGAGGCGGGCGCGCGCGTGGTCGCCGTGGACCGGGACGCGGAGGGGGCGGCCCGGACCGCGGAGATGTCCCGGCTGGTGGGCGCCCCGGACGCCTGGTCCGAGACCGTCGACGTCAGCGACGAGCAGGCCATGGAGAAGCTCGCCGAGAAGGTCCGCCAGGAGTACGGCGTGGTGGACGTCCTGGTGAACAACGCGGGCATCGGCCTGTCCGGCTCGTTCCTCGACACCACCAGCGAGGACTGGAAGAAGGTCCTGGACGTCAACCTGTGGGGCGTCATCCACGGCTGCCGGGTCTTCGGCAGGCAGATGGCCGAGCGCGGCCAGGGCGGCCACATCGTCAACACCGCCTCCGCCGCCGCCTACCAGCCCTCCCGGGTGCTGCCCGCGTACAGCACCTCCAAGGCCGCGGTGCTGATGCTCAGCGAGTGCCTGCGCGCGGAGCTGGCCGGGCAGGGCATCGGGGTCTCGGCGATCTGCCCGGGCCTGGTCAACACCAACATCACCTCCACCACGCGCTTCGTGGGCACCAGCGCGGAGGAGGAGAAGCGCCGCCAGAAGCGGACCTCACGGCTCTACGGGCTGCGCAACTACCCACCGGAGAAGGTCGCCGACGCGATCCTGCGGGCCGTGGTGCGCAACCAGGCGGTCGTCCCGGTCACCCCCGAGGCGCGCGGCGCGCGGTTCCTGTCCCGGCTCGCGCCCGGCTCGCTGCGGGCGATAGCCCGGCTGGAGCCCCCGTCGTGAGCGCCGGACCGGGACCGGCTGGGGCACGACCGGCCGGTGCCCCCGCGGGGGCACCGGGGGACGGGCCGGCCGGGCACCACGCAATCGCCCCGCGGCGGGTCTCCTTCGACTGGCACGCCACCCCGCTGCACTGGATACCGGACGAGCCGACCGCCACCCACGTGATCAACGTGCTGCACCTGCTGCTGCCCGCCGGGGAGCGGTGGTTCGTCAGGGTGTTCAAGGAGGCGCTGCCCCTGGTCCAGGACCCGGTCCTGCTGAAGGACGTCAAGGGGTTCATGGGCCAGGAGGCCACCCACAGCGTCCAGCACGCGCACGTGCTGGACCACTTGGCGGCCCAGCGGCTGGACACCTCGGCGTACACCCGCCACGTGGACTTCCTCTTCGAGCGCCTCCTCGGGGAGCGGCCGCCGCTGGGCGCACCGGTCCCCACCCAGGAGTGGCTGCGCTTCCGGCTCGCCCTGATCGCCGCGATCGAGCAGTTCACGGCGGTGCTCGGCGACTGGGTGCTGCGGGCGGAGGGCCTGGACCGGGCGGGTGCCGACCCGGTGATGCTCGACCTGCTGCGCTGGCACGGGGCGGAGGAGGTCGAGCACCGGGCGGTCGCCTTCGACATGTACCAGCACTGCGGCGGCACGGGCCTGCCGCGGTACGCGCGCCGGGTCGAGGGGATGGCCGTCACCGCTCCCGTACTGCTGTGGCTGTGGGTGTGGGGCGCGGTCCACCTGATGCGGCACGACCCGCGGCTGGCGGAGCGCGCCGCGGCCGGCGGGCGCCGCGCCCGGTACTCGCTGCGGGACCACAACCGGGCGGTCGCCCGGGGGCTGCTGCCGGGCTGGAAGGAGTTGGGCACGGCCGTACCCCGCTACTTCCGGCGGTCGTACCATCCCTCGCAGGAAGGATCGCTGCGCAGGGCCGTCGCGTACCTGGCGTCCTCGCCGGCGGCCCGGGCGGCGGCGGGTGCGGTGGGCCGGTCGGCGCTGGGATAGCGGCGGGCGGTTCGGCGCCGGACCAGGACCGGGCAGTAGGGAGCGGGCGTGTCGGAGCAGTCAGTACCACCGGTGCGCCCGGTGGCCCAGCAGGGCGCCGAGTACCGGATCGAGGACCTGGCGCACCACAGCGGTGCCACGGTCCGCACGATCCGCGCCTACCAGGACCGCGGCCTGCTGCCCAAGCCGGAGCGGCGCGGGCGGGCGAACGTGTACGGGGAGGCGCACCTGGCCCGGCTGCGGCAGATCGCCGACCTGCTGGACCGCGGCTACACCCTGGCCTCGATCAAGGAGCTGCTGGAGGCCTGGGACTCGGGGCGCGGCCTGGGCGGGGTGCTCGGCCTGGTCGCCGAGGTGGGCGGGCCGTGGACCGACGAGAAGGCGGACCGGATCTCGCGGGCCGACCTCGACGCGGCGTTCGGCGGCTCCCCCGACGAGGAGGCCGTCGCGGAGGCGGTCGAGCTCGGCGTCCTCGAACGCATTCCGGGGCGGGACGACACCTACCTGGTGCCGAGCCCCCAAGAGCTGTCCGTGGCGGCGGAGTTGTACGCGGCCGGGGTTCCGCTGCCCGCGATCTCCGGGCACCTGAGGGAACTTCGCGGCCAGGTGGAGCACATCGCCTCCCGTTTCCTGGAGTTCACCACCGAGCACGTCTTCGCCCGCTATCTGGGCCAGCACCCGCCGACGGACGCCGACGCGGTGGAGGCGGCCGCTCTGGTGCGACGGCTGCGCCCGCTGGCACAGCAGACGGTGGACGCCGAACTGGCGCGGGCCATGCGCCTGTTCGCCACCCGCCACCTCCAGCACCACCTCGGCACGGAGGGACCGCCGCTCTCCGACGACGAGCCGCGTCAGGTGGCGCTGCCCGCCGGCACGATTCGAGCGGTGCAGAACCTGGTTGGCCCGGACAACACGGCGGCCTTCATCGCGGCGGCGGCCGAACGGGAGGTGCAGGCGCGGACCTTGGACGCCCTGCTCCCAACCAACGTACAAAACGCCTAAATTACCCAAAAGCCTTGAATTGCCGCCTCGTTGTCCACAGAATTGCCAATTCCCCTGTGGATAACGCCACTTGGTTGTGGATCAAACATCGGGGCCAGAGAACTTCTGATGTCGGGAGAAAACTCCTGGCGCCCCGTCGGGACGGCGCGGGACCCTGACCGGATGAACGAACAGAGAACGGTGAAGGTGTCGAAGTACCTCTCCCGGCACCTGCGCCACCAGCCCGAGCGCATCGGGCTGACCCTCGACCCCAACGGCTGGGTCACCGTGGACGCCCTGCTCACCGCCCTGGCCGAGCACGGCCTCCCGGTCACCCGCGCCGAGCTCGACCACGTCGTCGCCGTCAACGACAAGCGCCGCTTCACCATCGACACCGCCCCGGACGGCGACCGCATCCGGGCCAACCAGGGGCACACGGTCGCGGTCGACCTCGACCTGCCCCGGGCCGAACCGCCCGCGTACCTCTACCACGGCACCGTCGCCCGCAGCCTGGACGCGATCCGCGCCGAGGGCCTGCGCCCGATGGACCGCCACCACGTGCACCTCTCGCCCGACCGGGAGACGGCCACCCGCGTCGGCGCCCGCCGGGGCCGCCCGGTCGTCCTCGCCGTGGACGCCGGCGCGATGCACCGCGCGGGACACGTCTTCCTGCTCAGCGCCAACGGCGTCTGGCTCACCGACGCGGTACCGCCCCGCTACCTCCGCTTCCAGGGATAGCCGCCCCTCCGACGGCCCGGGCGACCGCAGTCCCAGGACTCCCCGAGCGGCCGGATCGGGCATGATCGCAGTCATGGGACAGCCACACCTGCCGACCACCGAGTCCTGCGTCCGGGCGATCCGCGAGGTCGCCGTCGCATGCGGCCTCGACCTGACCGTCACCGACGACATCGGCGCGGACCAGACCTCGCGCCGCACGTCGGCGGGCGTGTTCTCGGTGCTGGACCCGGACGGCACGCTGCCGCACGAGGCGTACGTGGAGCTGACCGGCTCGCCCTCGGTCAGCGTGCGCGTCTTCCCCGACGGCGACGCCAGGATCGTCGTGGACGGCGTGGAGTTCGATGACGTCCCGCGCGATTCCGTCCCCGCCTTCATCCGGTCGGTCCACGGCGGCCTGGCCTACGTGAAGGGACGCTTCTTCCCGCCCGGCTGGTGGCTGGTGGTGCCGCTGCCGGGCGACGAGACGTACAAGGAACTCGTCCTCAACGGCGCGCTCACCCCGTGGCTGAGCTCGAAGGTGCGCTCCTGACGGCGAAGGCCCGACCACGCGGGTCAGCCCACGACCACCGAGGCCCCGCCCAACACGGGTCAGCCCACGACCACCGAAGCTCCGCCCAACACGGGTCACCCTCCGACCACCGAAGCCCCGACCACACAGCTCAACCCGGGACCGCCAAACCCCCTCAACCCCCCAGCGCTGCCACGCCCTCCGTCGCGATCCGCTCGAAGACCCGCTGGTCGGCGGCGAACGGCGAGTCGGGGATCGGCGCGTGCAGCACCAGTTCGTCGAAGCCCAGCTCCGCGTGGCGCCCGGCGAAGTCGACGAACGCCTCGAAGGACTCCAGCGGGCGGTCCGGGGTGAAGCCGGTCAGCAGGATCCGCTCCGGCCCGTCCCCCTCCCGGCCGACGTCGGCGCACGCCTTGGCCAGCTTCTCCGTCTGGGCGCGGATCGCTTCCCAGGACTGCTGGGGCGTCCCCGTCTCGAAGAGCTTCGGGTCACCCGTGGTCACCCACGCCTGCCCGTGCCGCGCCGCGAGCCGCAGCCCGCGCGGGCCCGTCGCGGCCACGGCGAAGGGGATGCGGGGGCGCTGCACGCAGCCGGGGACGTTCTGGGCGCCGCCGGCCGAGTAGAAGGTGCCCTCGTACGTGACGGTGTCCTGGGACAGCAGCCGGTCGAGCAGGGGCACGAACTCGCCGAAGCGGTCGGCGCGCTCGCGCGGCGTCCACGCCTCCTCCTCCGGGCGGCGCAGGGCCGTCGCGTCGAAGCCGGTGCCGCCCGCGCCGATGCCGAGCGTGACCCGGCCGCCCGAGACGTCGTCCAGCGTGATCAGTTCCTTGGCCAGCGTCACCGGGTGCCGGAAGTTCGGCGAGGTCACGAGCGTGCCCAGGCGCAGCTTCCGGGTGATTCCGGCGGCGGCGGTCAGGGTCGGAATCGCGCCGAACCACGGACCGTCGCGGAAGCTCCGCCACGACAGGTGGTCATAGGTGTACGCGGTGTGGAAACCGAGCTCCTCGGCCCGGCGCCACTGGTCGGCGCCACCGTCGTGCCAGCGGCGGAAGGGGAGGATCACAGTGCTCAGACGCATGCTTCGAGCGTACGTCGCCGTCCGGAATCCGGTCGCCGGACGGCGGGGAGCGGGAGTCCCCCACCGCCGGGAACCAGGTCGCCGGCCCCGTCGGGAACCGGCCGGGGACCAGGTCGGGAACCGGCCGCCCGCCGGGGCGCGGCTCTCAGATGTGCGCCCTCCCGCACGCCCGTGCGGGCGCGTACGGGAGAATGGATCTGTGACCACACCGACCTCGCCCCGCCCCGCCACGACCCGGCTGATCGCCACCGACCTCGACGGCACGCTGCTGCGCGACGACAAGTCCGTGTCGGACCGGACCGTCGCGGCGCTGGCCGCCGCCGAGCAGGCGGGCATCGAGGTCTTCTTCGTCACCGGCCGCCCCTCCCGCTGGATGGACGTGGTCAGCGCGCACGTGCACGGCCACGGCCTCGCCATCTGCGCGAACGGCGCCGCCGTCGTCGACCTGCACGCCGACCGCGAGATCGTCCAGGTGCGCCCGCTGGCCCGGGAGGACGCGCTGCACGTGGTGCGGACCCTGCGCCGCGAGGCCCCCGGCAGCTCCTTCGCCGTCGAGCTGACCACCGGCATCCACTACGAGCCGGACTACCCGCCCTTCCAGCTGGACCCGGGCGCCACCGTCGCCACGGCCGAGAAGCTGCTGTCCGAGGACGACTCCGGCACCAGCGCTCCCGTGATCAAGCTGCTCGCCCACCACCCCGAGCTGACCCCCGACGGCTTCCTGGCCCTGGCCCGTACCGCCGCCGGGGACCGCGCCTCCATCACCCGCTCCAGCCCGACCGCCCTCCTGGAGGTCAGCGGCCTCGGCGTCTCCAAGGCCTCGACGCTCGCGCTGTGCTGCGCGGAGCGCGGGATCTCGGCCGACGAGGTGGTGGCGTTCGGCGACATGCCCAACGACATCGAGATGCTGACCTGGGCCGGTACGTCGTACGCGATGGGCAACGCCCACCCGGACGTGGTCGCCGCGGCCACGGGCACCACCCTCACCAACGAGGAGGACGGCGTCGCGGCCGTGATCGAGGAGATCCTGCGCGCCCGCTGAGCGCACGCCGAGCGCACGCCGAGGATCCCGCATGCCCGCTGACGCACGCCGCGGATCCTGCGCGCCCGCCGGTCCCCGTCGGGCCGCCGGGCCTCACAGACCGACCCCGTGCTCGCGCAGCCACGGGACCGGGTCGACGCCCGAGCCCAGGTACGGGGTCAGCCGCACCTCGAAGTGCAGGTGCGGGCCGGTGGAGTTGCCCGTGGTCCCGGCCTGCCCGATCCACTGGCCCGGCAGCACCGCCTCCCCCTGGTCGACCCCGGCGGCCGACAGGTGCGCGTACTGCGAGTACCAGCCGTTGGGGTGCAGGACCACCACCTCGATGCCGAAGCCCCCGCCGCAGCTGACCGAGACCACCCGGCCCGCGCCGATCGCGCGCACCGGGGTGCCGATGGACACGGCGAAGTCCTGGCCGGTGTGCCGGTGCGCCCAGTGCGCGCCCGCGCTGTCGAAGCCGGCCGACAGCGCGTAGCCCTCCACGGGCGGCACCCAGGCGCGCCCGCGCGGTACGCCCCCGGGCTGCCGCAGCCGCACCGCGCCCCGGCACCGGCCCGCCGTCACACTGCGCCGGGCCTCGTCCTGGAGCCGCTGCCTGGCCCCCGCGAGACGGGTCTCGATGCCCCGGCGCAGCCGCGCGAGCCGCGCCTGGCGCTCCTCCAGGTCGTGCCAGGCGGACCGGGCGCCCGCCTCCGCGCGGCCCAGCCGCTCCTCGGCGTCGCGGGTGGCGGCGGTCAGGCGGTTCACGGCCGTCTCGGTCTGCCAGGCCAGCCGCCGTGCCCTCAGCAGCGCGTCGGGGTCGTCGGCGAGCAGCAGCTCCGCGGTGAGCACCAGACCGCTCCCGGTGCGGTACTGGGCGCGGGCCACGTCACCCGCCCGGTCGTGCAGCCGGGCCAGCTCGCGCCGTTCGGCCGCGAGCCGTACCTGGAGCGAGCGGGCGTGCTCGCGCTGTACGGCGGCGGCGCGGCGGCCGCGCTCGTACGCGGCGGTGGCACGGGAAGCCTGCTCGTACAGCCGGGCCACCTCGGTCCCCACGGCGGGGCCGTCGTCGGCCGCGGCCGGCCGGGGGAGCGGGCCGAGGACGGTCAGCGCGCAGACCGCCGGCACGACGAGCAGCGACCGCCGCCTCGGTGAGAAGAACATTCTCGGATGGTCACCCCGGCCGCCCGGGATTCCCGGCACCACGGGCGCCGATGGGGCCGTACGGCGCAACGGCGGGGCGGGATCCGTTCACCCGTACGGGGTGGCCGCCGCCCTCCCCGTACGCGTACCGCCGCCCCGGTCCTCCGCTCACGTACCGCCGGGCCGGGCCGCTACAGCGGCGCCTCCCACACCACCGTGGTCCCGCCACCGTCCTCACTCAGGCCCGGGCCGCACCAGCTCGCGCCGCCCAGGGACTCCGCGCGCCGCGCCAGGTTGCGCAGGCCGCTGCGGCGACCGCCCTCCGGGATGCCCACGCCGTCGTCGGCGACCGTCAGCCGGACGCCGTCGACGCCGTCCGGGAGCTTGGCGCCCGCGTCCACGACGACCTCGATGCGGGAGGCCTCGGCGTGCCGGAAGGCGTTGGACAGGGCCTCGCGCAGCGCCGCGATCAGGTTCTTCCCGGTCAGCTCGCCCACCAGGGCGTCGACCGGCCCGAGGAAGCGGTGGGCGGGCTTGAAGCCGAGCGGCACGGCGGCCATGTTGATCTCGCGGAGCACCCGGGTGCGCAGCCCCGACGGCGCCTCGGCCGGACCCTGCTGGAGCGCGAAGATCGCCGTACGGATCTCCTGGATGGTCACGTCCAGCTCGTCGACGGCCTTGCCCACGCCCTCCTGGACGGCGGGCACGACCGACCTGCGCTGGGCGCTCTCCAGCATCATCCCGGTGGCGAACAGCCGCTGGATGACCAGGTCGTGCAGGTCGCGGGCGATCCGGTCGCGGTCCTCGTAGACGGCGAGGCGCTCCCGGTCGCGCTGGGCCTCCGCCATCATCAGCGCCAGCGCCGCCTGGGAGGCGAACTGGGTGGCCAGCGTCCGCTCGGCCTCGGTGAACGGGCGCCCGCCCCGGACCCTGGGCGTGGCCAGCGCGCCGAGCACCCGGCCGCCGCTGTGCAGCGGCAGCAGCATCGAGGGGCCGTACTGCACGGAGAGCTTGCTGAGCATGCGGGGGTCGGTGGCCGCGTCGGCGACGAACACCGCCTCCCCCTCGAGGAGGCGCTCCACGATCTGGCTCTCCGGCGGGATCACCACGCCGAGGGACTTGGAGGGCCGGTCGGAGGAGACCGCCACGATCTCCAGGCCGCCGTCCTCGGCGGGCAGCAGCACGATCCCGGCGTCCGCGTCGGCGAGCCTGCGGGCCTGCTCGGCGACGACCGACAGCGCGTCGTCGGCGTCCCCGCCGGACAGCAGCGCGGTCGTGACGGCCACCGAGCCGTCGATCCAGCGCTCGCGCTGGCGGGCCGCCTCGTACAGCCGGGCGTTGCCGATGGCGATCCCGGCCTCGGTGGCCAGCACCCGGACCATGTGCAGGTCGTAGTCGTTGAACTCGGCCCCGCCGCTCTTCTCGGTCAGGTAGAGGTTGCCGAAGATCTCCCCCTGCACCCGGATGGGCACCCCGAGGAAGGTACGCATCGGAGGGTGGCCGGGCGGGAAGCCGGCCGCGCGCGGATCGGACGACAGGTCGGCGAGCAGCAGCGGCTCGGGGTGGTGGATGAGCCAGCCGAGCAGCCCCGCGTGGCCGTCGGGGAGGCGGCCCACCTCGCGGGCGACCTCCTCGGACACCCCGTACGTGACGAAGTCGGCCAGGCCGTCGCCGGACTCGTCGATGACGCCGATCGCCGCGTAGCGGGCGTCGGCCAGCTCGGCGGCGGTCTCGCAGATCCGGTCCAGCGTGGAGTGCAGTTCGAGGCCCGTGCCGACCGAGCGCATCGCCTCCAGCAACTGGGGGACGCGCGCGGTCAGCTCGGTGGACAGGCCCTGCAGGCTGCGGGTCGCCCGGGTCGCGGCCTCAAGGGGGTCATGGGGCTCCCGCGGCCCCTCGGGGTCCGGCTCGCCCCCGGGGTCCGCGGGGCCTTCGGGGTCCCTGGTGACCTGCGGACGCTGTGACTCGGGCACTGTCATGCCTTGAGCCTAGTAAGTCCTATTTGGCGAGGAAAGTCGGCTCCCGCAGCCGCTCGGCCGCGCCCTCCCGCTCCACCATCTCCCGCAGCGGCCCGTCGACCGCGGCGAGCTCCGCGTACGGACCGCGCTGCACCACCCGTCCGGCCGCAAGGACCAGCACCTCGTCGACCGCCTCCAGACCCCGCAGCCGGTGCGTGATCAGCACCGCCGCCCGGCCCTCGGTCTCGCGCAGCAGGTCGTCCGTCAGGGCGTCGGCCGTGACCAGGTCCAGGTGCTCGGCGGGCTCGTCGAGCACCAGCACCGGGAAGTCCGCGAGCAGCGCGCGGGCCAGTGCCAGCCGCTGGCGCTGACCGCCGGACAGCTGTGCGCCGTGCTCGCCCACCAGGGTGTCGAGCCCGTCGGGCAGCGACTCGGCCCAGTCCAGGAGCCGGGCCCGGGCCAGGGCCCGGCGCAGCGCGGCGTCGTCCGCGCCGGGCCGGGCCAGCCGCAGGTTCTCCCGGATCGAGCTGTCGAAGACGTGGGCGTCCTGGGCGCACAGGCCGACCAGGGCGCGCACCGCGTCCCCGTCCAGCGAGGCCGCCTCGACGCCGCCCACGCGGTACGAGCCCTCATGGGCGTCCAGGAAGCGCAGCAGCACCTGGGCGAGCGTGGTCTTGCCCGCGCCCGAGGTGCCGACCACCGCGACCCGGCGCCCGGCCTCCAGACGCAGGTCGACGCCGTGCAGCGCGTCCCGCTCCTGGCCCGGGTGGCGCGCCGACAGGCCCCGCACCTCCAGCGGGAACGGCGAGTCGGGCGCCTGGGCGGGGCGCTCCGGCTCCCGTACGGGTACGGGCGCGTCCAGCACCTCGTACACCCGCTCGGCGCTGCGCTTGACCCGCTGGCGGTACTGGACGGCCAGCGGCAGTCCGGTGACCGCCTCGAACGCGGCGAGCGGGGTCAGCACGACCACCGCGAGCGCCACCCCGTCGAGCCGGCCGTCCCGCACGGCCTGGACGCCCACGAGCGCCGCGGCCGCCACCGTCAGTCCGCAGGCCAGCGCGGAGAGCCCGGCGCCCAGGCCGGTCGCGGCGGCCTGGCGGGAGGCGATGCGGGTCAGGGCCGTGTCGGCCGCCCGCACCGCGCGCAGCCGGGCGCCCAGTGCACCGGCCACCGTCAGCTCGCCCGTGCCGCGCAGCAGGTCCACGCTCTCGGTGGCCAGGGCGCCGCGGGCGGGGGCCAGCAGGCGTTCGGCCCGGCGGGCCACGGCGCCCGTCAGGACCGACACCACGACGCCCGCGACCAGCAGGCCGACGGCCAGCACGGCCCCGGCCTCGGGCAGCAGCCACGCGGTGAAGCCGACGGAGGCCGCGGCCACGACGGCGGCGGTCCCGGCCGGCAGCAGCCAGCGCAGCCAGTAGTCCTGCAGCGCGTCCACGTCGGAGACGAGCCGGGACAGCAGGTCACCGCGCCGGGTGCGGCGCAGCCCGGCGGGGGCGATGCGCTCCAGGCGCCGGTAGACGGCCACCCGCAGATCGGCGAGCATCCGCAGCACCGTGTCGTGCGAGACCAGGCGCTCGGCGTAGCGGAAGACCGCGCGCCCGATGCCGAAGGCGCGCGTCGCGGTGACGGCCACCATCAGGTAGAGGACCGGCGGCTGCTCCGAGGCCCGCGAGATCAGGTAGCCGGACACGGCCATCAGGCCGACGGCCGACCCCAGGGCCAGCGCGCCGAGCAGCAGGGCGAGGGCCAGTCGCCCGCGCAGCTCCCCGGCGACCCCCCGCACCCGGGCGAGGACGGAGCCCGGGGCGGGGGAGCTTTCGGCGGACGCCTCGGCGGCCGGTACGGGGGCGGGCCCGGGCCGCGCGGCGACGGCGGCCACCGGGGCGTCCCCGGGGGCGGCCTGCGCGTCGGTCCGCACGGGAGGCGCCAGGTGCACCACCCGGTCGGCCACCGCGAGCAGGGCGGGCCGGTGCACCACCAGCAGCACCGTGCGGCCCACCGCCAGCCGCCGTACCGCCTCGACCACGGCCGCCTCGGTCTCGCCGTCCAGCGCGGCCGTCGGCTCGTCCAGCAGCAGCACCGGCCGGTCCGCCAGGAACGCCCGGGCCAGGGCGAGCCGCTGGCGCTGGCCGGCCGACAGACCGGCCCCGTCCTCGCCCAGCACGGTCGCGGCCCCGTCGGGCAGGGCGGCCACGAACTCCCCGGCGCCCGCGTCCCGAAGCGCCCCGAGCACCGCCTCGTCGGACGCGTCGGGCCGCGCCAGGCGTACGTTCTCGGCGATCGTGCCCGCGAACAGGTACGGCCGCTGCGGCACCCACGCGATCCGCTCCCGCCAGGCCGCGAGGTCCAGCGAGGCGAGGTCGGCGCCCCCGACCCGTACCGTCCCGGCGTCCGGCGCCACGAAGCCGAGCACCACGTCGAGCAGCGTCGACTTGCCGGCCCCGCTCGGCCCGACCAGGGCCACCGTCTCGCCCGGCTCCACCACCAGCGACGCCGCGTCCAGCGACGGCTCGGCGCGGCCCTCGTGGCGCACGGTCACACCGGTCAGCTCCAGGCGCGCCGCCGCGGGCACCGGTCCCGTACCCACCGGGCGCTCCGGCGCCTCCAGGACCTCGAAGATCTCCTCGGCGGCCGCGAGCCCCTCGGCGGCCGCGTGGTACTGGGCGCCCACCTGGCGCAGGGGCAGGTAGGCCTCGGGCGCCAGGATCAGGATGACCAGGCCGGTGTACAGGTCCAGGCCCCCGTGCACGAGGCGCATGCCGATGCCGACCGCGACCAGGGCCACCGAGAGGGTGGAGAGCAGCTCCAGGGCGAAGGAGGAGAGGAAGGCGATCCGCAGGGTGCGCATCGTCGCCCGCCGGTACTCGGCGGTGATCGAGCGGATCGACTCGGCCTGGGCCTTGGCCCGGCCGAAGACCTTGAGCGTGGGCAGTCCGGCCACCACGTCCAGGAAGTGACCCGACAGCCGCGAGAGCAGCTTCCACTGGCGGTCCATCCGGGACTGGGTGGCCCAGCCGATGAGGATCATGAAGAGCGGGATCAGCGGGAGCGTCACCACGATGGTCGCGGCCGAGATCCAGTCCTCGGTGACGATGCGCGCCAGCACCGCCACCGGCACCACCACCGCGAGCCCCAGCTGCGGGAGGTAGCGCGAGAAGTAGTCGTCCAGGGCGTCCACGCCCCGGGTCGCGAGCGCCGCCAGGGATCCGGCGCGCTGCCCGCTGAGCCAGCCGGGCCCGAGCGCCGCGGCCTTGGCGAGGAGCCGCCCCCGCAGCTCCGACTTCACCGCGGCACTGGCGCGGTGCGCGGCCAGTTCGGTCAGCCAGGAGACCGCTCCGCGCCCCGCGGCGACCAGCGCGAGCAGGATCAGCGGGGTCTTCAGGTCGGCGACCGCGTCGCCCCGCTGGAAGGCGCCCACCACCACATCGGCGATGAGCATGGCCTGGACGACGACCAGCGCCGCCCCGGCGAGACCGAGGACCACCACCGCCGCCAGGAAGAGACGGGTGGCCCGGGCGTACCGGAGCAGACGCGGGTCGATCGGTTTCACGTGAAACATCCCCACTGAGGAGAGCGCCCGAGGGGTGTTTCACGTGAAACACCCCTCGCACGAGGTGAACGACGGGACGACTGGTGCGAGTCGACTAGTGCGAGTCGGCGATGTGGTGCGTACCGATCCGCTTGCGGAACACCCAGTACGTCCAGCCCTGGTAGAGCAGCACCACCGGGGTGGCGATGCCGGCGCACCAGGTCATGATCTTCAACGTGTACGGGCTGGACGACGCGTTGGTGACCGTGAGGCTCCAGTCGGGGTTCAGCGACGACGGCATGACGTCCGGGAAGAGCGTCAGGAAGAGCATGGCGACCGCGGCGGCGATGGTGACGCCCGACAGGGCGAACGACCACCCCTCGCGCCCCACCTTGATCGCCCCGAGGGCGGCGACCAGCGCCACCACCGCGATGACCATGGCGACCAGGCTCTTCACGTCACCGCGCGAGACCTGGGTCCAGATGAGGAACACCAGCGCCAGCACGGCCGTGACCAGACCGAGCTTCAGGGCGAGCGCACGGGCCCGGTCCCGGATGTCCCCGACCGTCTTCAGCGAGGCGAAGACCGCGCCGTGGAAGGTGAACAGGGTCAGCGTGACCAGCCCGCCGAGCAGGGCGTACGGGTTGAGCAGGTCGAAGAAGCCGCCCACGTACTCCTTCTGCGCGTCGATCTTCACGCCGCGCACGATGTTGCCGAAGGCGACGCCCCAGAGGAAGGCGGGGATCAGGGAGGTCCAGAAGATGGCCTGCTCCCAGTTGCGCTGCCACTTCTCCTCGGGCCGCTTGGCCCGGTACTCGAAGGCCACGCCGCGCACGATCAGACAGACCAGGATGATCAGGAGCGGCAGGTAGAAGCCGGAGAACAGGGTGGCGTACCACTCGGGGAAGGCGGCGAAGGTCGCGCCGCCGGCGGTCAGCAGCCACACCTCGTTGCCGTCCCAGACGGGTCCGATGGTGTTGATGAGGACGCGCTTCTCCGTGCGGTCACGGGCGAGCAGCTTGGTCAGGACTCCGATCCCGAAGTCGAATCCTTCGAGGAAGAAGTAGCCGATCCACAGGACGGCGATGAGCACGAACCAGACGTCGTGGAGTTCCATGGGTCGACTCCTCAGTACGAGAAGGCCATCGGCCGGTCGGGGTCGCGGTCGTCCCCGCCGATCTTGGTGGGCGGGTTGAGGTCGGACTCGGTGAGCTCAGGCGGTCCGGCCTTGACGTACTTGACCAGCAGCTTGACCTCGATCACGGCGAGGATCGCGTAGAGGGCGGTGAAGACGATCATCGAGGTGAGGACCTCACCCTGCGAGACACCGGGGGAGACCGCGTCCCGGGTGCGCAGGACGCCGTACACGACCCAGGGCTGACGGCCCATCTCGGTGAAGATCCAGCCCCAGGAGTTGGCGATCAGCGGGAAGCCGAGCGTCCACAGGCCGATCCGCCAGTACCAGGTGGTCAGTCCGGGGCTCAGCTGCTTCTTGAACAGCACCAGGTGCGGCACTTCGTCATCGCCGACGCGCAGCGCGGGCGGCAGCATGAACTTCTTCCGGGTCAGCCAGAGGCCGACCAGGCCGATGGCGAAGGACGCCATGCCGAAGCCGATCATCCAGCGGAAGCCCCAGTAGGCGACCGGGATGTTGGGCCGGTAGTCACCGGGCCCGTACTTCTCCTGCTCGGCCTTGTTGACGTCGTTGATGCCCGGGACGAAGGAGTCGAAGTCGTTGTGGGCGAGGAAGGAGAGCAGGCCGGGGATCTCGATGGCGACCTTGTTGTGGCCCTTGTCGACGTCGCCGTAGGCGAAGACGGAGAAGGGCGCGGGCGCCTCTCCGTCCCACAGGGCCTCGGCGGCGGCCATCTTCATCGGCTGCTGCTTGAACATCACCTTGCCCAGGAAGTCGCCGCTGACGGCGGTCAGCAGACCACCGATGACGACCGTGACCAGGCCGAGCCGCAGCGAGGTCTTCATCACCGGGATGTGCTTCTTGCGCATCAGGTGGAAGCAGGCGATGCCGACCATGAACGCGCCGCCGGTGAGGAAGGCGGCGGACAGGGTGTGGAAGACCTGGGTGAGCGTGGTGTTCTGGCTCAGGACCGCCCAGAAGTCGGTGAGCTCGGCGCGTCCCGACACCTTGTTGATCCGGTAGCCGACCGGGTGCTGCATCCAGGAGTTCGCCGCGAGGATGAAGTACGCGGACAGGATCGTGCCGATCGACACCATCCAGATGCAGGCCAGGTGGATCTTCTTCGGCAGCTTGTCCCAGCCGAAGATCCACAGCCCGATGAAGGTCGACTCGAAGAAGAACGCGATCAGAGCCTCGAAGGCCAGCGGGGCACCGAAGACGTCACCGACGAACCGCGAGTAGTCGGACCAGTTCATGCCGAACTGGAACTCCTGGACGATGCCGGTGACGACACCCATCGCGATGTTGATGAGGAAGAGCTTGCCCCAGAACTTGGTGGCCCTGAGGTACTTCTCCTTCTCCGTACGCACCCAGGCCGTCTGCAGGCCGGCGGTGAGCGCGGCGAGCGAGATCGTCAGGGGGACGAACAGGAAGTGGTAGACGGTGGTGATGCCGAACTGCCAGCGCGCCAGGGTCTCTGGCGCCAGAGCTAGGTCCACGTCGTCTTCTCCTTACGTCGCCGTGGTCACAGCGGCAGTTTGCCCCTTTAATCCCATCAATTGCGGGAGGAAACGGGACACGCTTGTGAACGCGTTCACATTCACAAGCATTATGTCGTACAGACTGTCGGCACGTTCGACCGGGGGGTCCCCTACTGGCGGTAGCCCGGCCGGCCCCACCGTCGGGGCGTCCGAGGCGTGGGCGAGGGGTTCTCAACGGCTTCAACATTTTGTTTAATCCGCCGCATGACGACGCAGCGCATCCGCATCTCGTGGCCCGCCGGTCACCTCACGGCGACCCTGGCCGTCGACTCCCCCACGGCCACCGCCCTCGTCCAGGCCCTCCCGATCGCCTCCACCGCCCGCACCTGGGGCGAGGAGGTCTACTTCGACACCCCGGTGTCGGTCGCGCGCGAGGCCGACGCGCGCCAGGTGGTCGAGCCGGGCACGGTCGCCTTCTGGACCGACGGCGACGCCCTGGCCCTCCCCTACGGGCCCACCCCGATCTCACGCGGCGACGAGTGCCGCCTGGCCAGCCCCTGCAACGTGCTCGGCAGCATCGACGGCGACCCCCGGCAGCTGGCGACGGTGCGCGACGGGGACCCGATCAGGGTCGAGACGGCCTGACCTCGGGCACGACTGCCCCGGGCGCCACGGCTCGGGCGCCACGGCTCGGGCACGACGAGCGGCGCCGGCCCCCGAAGGGTCCGGCGCCGCTCGTCGTCACCCAGGGCCCCTGGCTACAGGCCCGCGCGGAACTCCCCGGCCGCCTTCAGGAACAGGTCGTTGCCCTCGGTCTCGCCGATGGTGACCCGGACGCCCTCGCCCGCGAACGGCCGCACGACCACGCCCGCCTTGTCGCAGGCCGCCGCGAAGTCCAGGGTGCGCTCGCCCAGGCGCAGCCAGACGAAGTTGGCCTGGCTCTCCGGCACCGTCCAGCCCTGCTCGGCCAGCGCCTCCTGGACCCGGGTGCGCTCGGCGACCAGCGCGCCGACCCGGCCCAGCAGCGCGTCCTCGGCCCGCAGCGAGGCGATCGCCGCCTCCTGGGCGACCTGGCTCACGCCGAACGGCACGGCGGTCTTGCGCAGCGCGGCGGCCACCGGCTCGTGGCCGACCGCGAAGCCGACCCGCAGGCCCGCCAGGCCGTACGCCTTGGAGAAGGTGCGCAGCACCGCCACGTTGGGGCGGTCGCGGTAGAGCTCTATGCCGTCGGGCACCTCGGTGTCGCGGATGAACTCGCGGTAGGCCTCGTCGAGGACGACCAGCACGTCCGAGGGCACCCGGTCCAGGAAGCGCTCCAGCTCGGCCCGGCGCACCACGGTGCCGGTGGGGTTGTTGGGGTTGCAGACGAAGACGAGACGGGTGCGGTCGGTGATCGCCTCCGCCATCGCGTCCAGGTCGTGCACCTCGCCGTCGGTCAGCGGCACCTTGACCGAGACGGCCCCGTTGACCTGCGTGATGATCGGGTACGCCTCGAAGGAGCGCCAGGCGTAGACCACCTCGTCGCCCGGGTCGCAGGTCGCCTGGATCAGCTGCTGGGCCACGCCGACCGAGCCGGTGCCGGTGGCCACGTGGGAGACCGGCACGCCGAAGCGCTCGGCGAGCTCGTTCACCAGGCCCGTGCACGCCATGTCGGGGTAGCGGTTGAAGCCCTGGGCCGCGGCGACGGCGGCCTCCATCACCCCGGGCAGCGGCGGGTAGGGGTTCTCGTTGGAGGACAGCTTGTACGCCACCGGGCCGTCGGCCGCCGCGGGCTTCCCCGGCCTGTAGGTGGGGATGCCGTCCAGCTGGGCACGCAGCTTGGGGCTCGTCTCGCTCACTGTGGTCCTCCTCGACCGTACGTACCGCCAATGATCCTCACCCTATGAGGATTCCCGTCCGCTGCGAATGGCCCCCGGGAGGAGACGGGGAGGGGATGGTGCAGCCTCCATGACAGAGGTGGGGGGCGCGCGCTCACTTGTGCACGCCGGTGGCTCGCGCCGTGGCGCGCATCGCCCGTGGGAGTGAGTTGAGACCTCTTCGAAACATCGGCCATTTGGCAGGCACCCGTACGGCGACAAGTGGGAGATCCAAGCAGGACCCCGTAACTCCCTTGCATTGCATGCCCGTTGAGGCTTAATGATCATGCAGAAACGTGCCTGTCAATGACTGAATATGCGACCGGCCAAGCCACCCTCCCTCGCCCTACTATCGGCTCGCCATGACAGCAGCAGGGAAGCACCAGGTGAGCCGGGCACAGACCCGGGGAAGCCGGCAGAGTCGAGCGGGCATCCGGGACGTGGCCGCCGCGGCCGGAGTCTCCATCACGACTGTCTCCGACGCGCTCAACGGCAAGGGCCGCCTGCCGGACGCCACCCGCAGACACGTACGCGAGGTCGCCGACCGGCTGGGCTACCGCCCGTCGGCCGCCGCCCGCACGCTCCGTACCGGCAAGTCCGGACTGATCGGCCTGACCGTGACGACGTACGGGGACGAACCTTTCACCTTCACGGAGTTCGCCTACTTCGCGGAGATGGCCAGAGCCGCCACCTCGGCCGCCCTCGCGCGCGGCTACGCCCTCGTCATCCTCCCCGCCACCTCACGGCACGACGTGTGGTCCAACGTGGCGCTCGACGGCACCGTGGTCATCGACCCCTCGGACCACGACCCCGTCGTCACCGAGCTGGTCCGCCAGGGCCTGCCCGTGGTCTCCGACGGGCGCCCGGCCGGGACGCTGCCGGTCACCGCGTGGGTGGACAACGACCACGAGGCCGCGGTCCTGGACCTGCTCGACCACCTCGCCGCCGCCGGCGCGCGCCGCATCGGGCTGCTCACCGGCACCACCACGGACACCTACACGCGCCTCTCCACCACCGCCTACCTGCGCTGGTGCGAGCGCGTGGGGCAGGACCCCGTCTACGAGGCCTACCCCGCCCACGACCCGTGCGCGGGCGCCGTGGCCGCCGACCGTCTGCTGGCCCGGCCGGACCGCCCGGACGCGGTGTACGGCCTGTTCGACCCCAACGGCACCGACCTGCTGGCCGCGGCGCGCCGCTACGGCCTGCGGGTGCCGGAGGACCTGCTCCTGGTGTGCTGCAGCGAGTCCACCGTGTACGCCACGACGGAGCCGCCCATCACCACGCTCTCCCTCAAGCCGCGCCGCATCGGCACGGCGGTGGTCCAGCTCCTCATCGACGCCATCGAGGGAATCGACACGGACCGTCCGGTCGAACAGGTGATACCGACCGAACTCATCGTCCGGACGTCCTCCCAGCGGCGCTCTCCCCGTACGACAGTGAGTCCTCCGCGCTCCCCCTCGCAGGACTAGACCTTCTCAATTGGGGCGAAACTACCGGCGAACACGGGGTGCATCCGGATTCGGCACCCCTGGTGCGTCACACAGCACGAGCCTCATTCCTATGATGGGCGCACGACCCCGCGGACCGCCCGACCAGGCCGGTCCGCGAGGTGCAGGGCGTCGCGACGGTGGTGGAGGGGTCGATGACTCAGGGGGCCGGTCAGGGACCCGTGGTGCGTACGGCGACGTTGCGCGACTTCCGCGTGCCCCCTTACGCGCAGCAGGTGCCCGTGCAGGGACACGTCGACGAGCCGGTCCACCCGGGCAACGCCTACCCCGACGGGGAGCCGCCGGAGGGCTACACGCCGACCGCGCGCGACCTCCCGGTCATCAACCGCGGCGACACGGTCCAGGTGCGGGTCGACCCGTCCCCCGGCCCCGACGGGCTGGGCCCGCTGTACGTGGTCGGGGACGTCCACGGCTATCTGGACGAGCTGCTCACCGCGCTCCAGGAGCAGGGCCTGATCGACACCGAGGGGCAGTGGGCCGCGGGCAACACGCGACTGTGGTTCCTGGGCGACTTCACCGACCGGGGCCCCGACGGCATCGGCGTCATCGACCTGGTCATGCGGCTGTCCGCGGAGGCCGCGGCCGCCGGCGGCTACTGCAAGGCCCTGATGGGCAACCACGAGCTGCTGCTGATCGGCGCCAAGCGGTTCGCCGACACGCCCGTCAACTCCGGGGCCGGCACCGCCACCTTCCAGGCCGCCTGGCTGCTCAACGGCGGCCAGAAGCACGACATGGACCGCCTCCAGGACGTCCACCTGCAGTGGATGTCCCGGCTGGACGCGGTGGTGGAGGAGGACGGGCACCTGCTCATGCACTCCGACACGACCGCCTACCTGGAGTACGGCTCCACCATCGAGGACGTGAACGACACCGTCCACGAGATCCTCAACCGGGGCGACGCCGATGAGTGCTGGGACCTGTTCCGCAAGTTCACCAAGCGCTTCGCGTTCCGCGACGAGTCCGGCCCCGAGGCCGTGCAGGAGCTGATCTCCACCTACGGCGGCCGCTGCGTGGTGCACGGCCACAGCCCGATCCCGTACCTCCTGGGCGAAGTGGGCTCCGAGGACGGCGAGGACGGTGCGGGTCCCGCGGTGGAAGGGCCGCACGTGTACGCGGACGGCCTGGCCATCGCCATGGACGGCGGAGTGACCATGGCCGGAAAGCTGCTGGTCGTTCCGCTTCCCCTGCATAACTGACCGCAGAGCGGGCAGGCGTTTTCCGGAAACCCACTGTCACCCGGTGCCGTAACCGCTCTACCATCGGCTTATCCGTAGCAGGCTCTCCTCCGTTTCTGCCCAACTGCCCGGAATCCACGGGCGATCCGGCCCTACGGAGCATCGGGGGATGCACATGAGAAGCGCTCCGCACCTGCTGACCGAGGACCGTTCGGACTTCGAGCGCATCCTCGACGACGCGCTGCGCAACGCCCACGAACGACCGGATCTGGCCGCGGTCGGCCAGCGGCTCAACACGGAACAGCTGCGCACCATGGCGCTCAACGCCACCGCGCTCATCACCAGCGCGGCGGCCGCCGAGTACGAGCACTTCACCTCGGTGCGCGAGGAACTGCGCTCGCCCAGCTCCACCGCCGACAGGGCCATCCTGGCCCCCGCGCTGAGCGAGGCGGCCGAGACGGGTGCCGGGCTCGGCGCCGTCGTCACGGTGCTCGCGCCGGTTCTCGCCGGTACGGCGGCCGCGATCTTCCTGCTCGTCGGCTACATCCTCAAGGCGCTGAGCCCTGCGCCCTCGTTCGCCGAGACCCTGCTCACCGCGGGCTGGTTCTTCGGCGCCGTCACGGCCGCAGGCATCCTGGTGGCGGCCATCGGCCTGCTCATCACGGCCGTGCGCAACGGGTCCACCCAGGTCTCCGCCGAGGAGGAACCGGGCGGGGAGCTACCGGACGAGGTGGCCCGGGCCCGTGACGCCTGGCGGCACGCCCTCCTCGAAAGGGGCATCCTGCCGTTCCTCCGCGCGGCGCTGAACGACCCCAGCGTGGATCCGTCGTCCTCGACGCCGCCTCGCCAGGTCAGCCGGATACCCAAGATCGGCTACAGCGGACCGGACTTCAGCAGCCCCAGCGAGGGATCAGCGGGAGTGCGGCCCACGTTCAGCAGCCCGGACTTCACCAGTCCGGACTTCGGCGGCCCCGAGCACCAGCCGGACTGATCCGTCCGGGTGCCCGGTGGCCGCTCGCTGTTTCACGTGAAACACCCGTTCAGCGCGTTTCACGTGAAACAGCCGCCCGGCCCCTCAGTTGGCGAGCGGAAGGTAGACGCGATTCCCGGACTCGGCGAATTCCTTGGACTTCTCCGCCATTCCGGCCTCGATCTCCTCCGCCTTCAGATCACCGCCGTGCTCGCGCCGGATGTCCTGCGAGATCTTCATCGAGCAGAACTTGGGGCCGCACATCGAGCAGAAGTGTGCGGTCTTGGCGGGCTCGGCGGGCAGCGTCTCGTCGTGGAACTCCCGCGCCGTGTCCGGGTCGAGGGCCAGGTTGAACTGGTCCTCCCAGCGGAACTCGAAGCGGGCGTCCGACAGCGCGTCGTCCCACTCCTGCGCCCCGGGGTGCCCCTTGGCCAGGTCCGCCGCGTGCGCCGCGATCTTGTACGTGATGACACCGGTCTTCACGTCGTCGCGGTTGGGCAGGCCCAGGTGCTCCTTGGGCGTGACGTAGCAGAGCATCGCCGTGCCCCACCAGGCGATCATCGCCGCGCCGATGCCCGAGGTGATGTGGTCGTACGCCGGAGCGACGTCGGTGGTCAGCGGGCCGAGCGTGTAGAACGGCGCCTCCTCGCAGATCTCCTGCTGGAGGTCGATGTTCTCCTTGATCTTGTGCATCGGGACGTGTCCCGGGCCCTCGATCATCGTCTGCACGTTGTGGCGCTTGGCGATGGTGTTCAGCTCGCCGAGGGTGCGCAGCTCGGCGAACTGCGCCTCGTCGTTGGCGTCCGCGATCGAGCCGGGCCGCAGGCCGTCGCCCAGCGAGTAGGTGACGTCGTACGCCGCCAGGATCTCGCAGAGCTCCTCGAAGTGCGTGTAGAGGAAGTTCTCCTGGTGGTGCGCCAGGCACCAGGCGGCCATGATCGAGCCGCCGCGCGAGACGATGCCGGTCTTGCGGCGCGCGGTCAGCGGTACGTACGGCAGCAGCACGCCGGCGTGGACCGTCATGTAGTCGACGCCCTGCTCGGCCTGCTCGATGACCGTGTCCTTGTAGACCTCCCAGGACAGCTCCTCGGCCCGGCCGTCCACCTTCTCCAGCGCCTGGTAGAGCGGCACGGTGCCGATCGGCACGGGGGAGTTGCGCAGCACCCACTCGCGGGTGGTGTGGATGTTGCGGCCGGTGGAGAGGTCCATGACCGTGTCGGCGCCCCAGCGGGTGGCCCAGGTCATCTTCTCCACCTCCTCCTCGATGGAGGAGGTGACGGCGGAGTTGCCGATGTTGGCGTTGACCTTCACCAGGAACCGCTTGCCGATGATCATCGGCTCGATCTCGGGGTGGTTCACGTTCGCCGGGAGCACCGCGCGCCCGGCGGCGATCTCCTCGCGGACCACCTCGGGGGAGACGTTCTCCCGGACGGCGACGTACTCCATCTCCGGGGTGACCTCCCCGCGCCGCGCGTACGCGAGCTGGGTGACCGCCTGGCCCTCGCGGGCCCGCCGGGGCTGGCGCGGGCGGCCGGGGAAGACGGCGTCGAGGTTGCGCAGCCCGCCGCGCGGCGAGGTGTGCTTGATGCCGTCGTCCTCGGGGCGGACCGGGCGGCCCGCGTACTCGGCGGTGTCGCCGCGCGCGATGATCCAGTTCTCCCGCAGCGGCGGCAGGCCGCGGCGGACGTCGGTCTCCACCTGGGGGTCGGTGTACGGGCCCGACGTGTCGTAGAGCGTCACGTCCTTGCCGTTGGTGAGGTGCACCTGGCGGACCGGCACCCGGATGTCGGGGCGCGAACCCTCGACGTATCCCTTGTGCCAGCCGGCGGACTTCCCGCTCTCCTCGGAATCGGAGGCAGGCGTGCGTGTGTCCTGAACGGTCATGATGACCTACTCCCTACGCCGGCATTACCCGGTAACAGGTTCGGCGGTCGGCGCAGCCTCCTCCCGTACGTCCGTACGGTGATCAGCGCCCTCTCAGCCCGGTGCTCCGAGCTCCCGCGTGTGCAAAGGTGCCACCACGCTAGCGTCATCACGGGCGCGCTGAACAGAGGGCCCCTGCCGTTCTTGCGATGATCGGTCGGTGACTGAGACGCAGCAGAGCCCCGAGCACCACGGCCACGGTCATGGACACAGCCACGGCCACAGCCATGGACACGGCCCCGCCGCCCCCGTCTCGCGCCATCTGCGCAAGGTCATCGCCGCGGTGCTGATCCCCTTCGCCACGGCGGTCCTGGTGGGCCTCGCGGTGCTCTGGCCGGGGGGCACCCCGGCGCACGAGCGCTCCGGCGTCGGCTTCGACCGGCAGACCGAACAGGGCCGGGTGACCAAGCTCGACCGGGTGGACTGCAAGGAGGTCAACGCGGGCCAGGTGCCGCCCACCGGGGACACCTCCACCCCGTCGGGCCGGGAGGCGGCGCGGTCCCAGCAGGGCAAGTGCGCCAAGGCGACGGTGGAGGTGACCACCGGGGCGAACAAGGGCCGCACCTTCGTGGAGATCGTGCAGCCGGACGCGCCGCGCCAGCTCCACCAGGGACAGGGCGTGGTGGTCGCCTACGCGCCCGACGCCCCGCACGACCTCCAGTACTCGGTGACGGACGTCAACCGCAAGATGCCGATGGCACTGCTCGCCGCGGTGTTCGCACTGGCGGTGGTGGTCGTGGGGCGGATGCGCGGGGTGATGGCGCTGATCGCGCTCGTCACGAGCTTCGCCGTACTGACGCTGTTCATCCTGCCCGCGATCCTCCAGGGGTCGAATCCGCTGGTGGTGGCGGTGATCGGGGCCAGCGCCATCATGCTGATCGCCCTGTACATGTGCCACGGGCTCAGCGCCCGCACCTCGGTCGCCGTACTGGGCACGCTGATCTCACTGCTGCTGATCGGGCTGCTGGGCTCGCTGTTCATCGGCTGGGCGGCGCTGAGCGGCAACACCGACGACAACACCGGTCTGATCCACGGCCTCTACCCGCACATCGACATGTCGGGCCTGCTGCTGGCGAGCGTCATCATCGGATCGCTGGGCGTGCTGGACGACGTGACGGTGACCCAGACGTCGGCCGTCTGGGAGCTGCACCAGGCGGACCCGGGGATGGGGCCGCGGGCGCTCTACCGGGCGGGCATCCGGATCGGCCGCGACCACATCGCGTCCGTGGTGAACACCCTGGTGCTGGCCTACGCCGGTGCGGCGCTGCCGCTGCTGCTGCTGTTCTCGGTGGCGCAGAGCAGCGTGGGGACGGTGGCCAACAGCGAGCTGGTCGCCGAGGAGATCGTCCGCACGCTGGTGGGGTCGATCGGCCTGGTGGCCTCGGTGCCGGTGACGACGGCGCTGGCGGCACTGGTGGTCTCCGCCGACCGGCCGTCGTCGGGCGCGCCGGCTCCCGCGCGCGGCGGCCGGGGCCGCCGGCGCAAGAAGTAAGCCGGGGCCGGACGCACGGGGAGGCGGGAGCCGCCTCGGGCGCGGGAGGGGGCGTCTCAGCCCGCGTTCTCCTCGGCGAGGATGCGGCCGAGCGCCTCCTCCAGGTTCCCCTCGAAGTCACCGAGCGTGCGCTCCTCGCCCAGCGGGACGAGCTTGTCGGTGCGGTCCAGGAACGCCACCAGCGGGGCGGCGCTCGCCCGGAACAGCGCCCGGTCGCTGCCGACCTGGAGCCGGATGCCGATGTCCGACAGGCCCTCGGGCTCGATCGGCCCGATGTGCACATCGCCCTCGCCACTGGGCGCGTTGATGCCGTCCAGCAGCAGTTCGCGGCCGAAGGCCCAGGTCACCGGGGCGTCGCCGGGCAGATGGAAGGTCATGCGCACCGCGTACGGATCGCGGGTCTCGTACCGGAGTTCCACCGGAATCCGGAAGGACAGCTCCTCGGACACGAGAAAGCTCATCAAGACCTCGGCCTGGACCGATTCGCGCATGGTGTACCCCGCAATAAATGAAGCAATTGCTGAAAACGGCCTGGAATGGTCCCCATTGGCCCTCTTGACGCAATCGTCCTGTACGCGCTAGCGGATCACAAGGAGTGATTTTTCAGATACTGATAGAGAACGCGAGGGAGTCGAGGAGGCGCCCGACCTCCTCGCGGAGCTGGTCCACGGCGGGCAGCAGGCGCTGTTCCTGGTGCAGGGGGAGGGAAATCGCCACCGCGGCGGCCGTGGACCCCGCCGTGATGGGAATGGCCGCGCACACCGTGCCCAGCGCGTACTCCTGGCGCTCCACGACGGGCCGCATCCGCTCCATCGCCGCCAGCCGCTCCAGCAGGGCGCGACGGTCACGCACCGTGTTCGGCGTGATGGCCTGGACGGGGTGGCGGTCGAGGTGGTCTTGACGCGCCTTCTCGTCGAGCTGGCTGAGCAGGCACTGCCCCAGCGCGTGCGCGTGCGCGGTCTCGCGGAAGTCGGCCCACTCCTCGACGGCGGGTGCCGAGGGCCCGTCGGCGACGGCGACGAGCTGGATCTCGCCCTCGCGGTAGACGGCGAAGTAGACCGGCACGCCGAGGACGTCACGCCAGCGGGCCAGCGCCTCCGTGATCTTGCTGCGACGATTCTGCACAGCTCGCCCCCGTGCCAACCCGGCGGTCGCGTCGCCGAGGACGAGCAGGCCCTTCTCGCGCTGGAGATAGCCCTCGTGGGTCAGCGTACGCAGCAGGTGGTACGCGGTGGGAAGCGGCAGGCCCGCCTCGCGGGCCAGCTGTTTCGCGGGAGCTCCGTCCGCATGGGCACTGACGGCCTCCAGCAGCCGCAACGCCCGCTGCACCGAGCCGATCAGCGTCGGGGCACCGGAATTCGGAGCTGTGGCCAAAGGTAACCCCCAGGCGGTTCGACGGGTGCGTCACGCGCCCGCCCGCGGGGGCCGCCCCCGCTCGCCCGCCGTGAACCCCCCGGAGGCGGCGGAGAATTGCCACTCTAATGGCAGCGTTTGGGCGCCAAGCGAGTTTTGGCGCCGCCTCCGCCCCACATCCCCCTGATGGGCTAACGCCCGCTCTCCCCTGCCCATCCCACCGGCCCGGGACCTACCAGTCGCGCGAGGACGAGGAGGACGAGGAGGAGGACATGAACTTCCGTACGACGTAGATCAGACCGCCGACCAGGGCCACGAACAGCAGGGCCTTGAAGAGCAGGCCGATCACGAAGCCGACCACCGAAGCGATCACACCGCCGAACACCACGAGCGCGATCACGGGTATCGCGACCCACTTCACCCACCAGGGCATCCCCGCGAGAATCTCCCGTACCGCCATGGTCCGTTCCTGCCTTCCGTGGTCTTCCGTACTGTGCGGGGCTGCTGCCTCCGACACCTTCGATGCTAGGTGCGCGGGGGTGCCCGGCGGGGGCCCCGCAGCCCTTGCTCTCCCCTGAACCGACCCCTAGGGAGGATCAGGGCCGGACCCTCAGCCCTCGGGCGGAGAGAAGACCACCATGACCCTGAGGTCCTCCGTGATGTGGTGGAACTTGTGGGCCACCCCGGCGGGCACGTAGACCACGCTGCCCCGTCCCACCTGCGTCGTCTCCATGCCGACGGTGATCGCGGCCCGGCCGCTGACCACGAAGTACACCTCGTCCTGCTCGTGCGGCTTCTGCGGGTCGAGGTCACCGGCGTCCAGCGCGTACAGGCCGACCGACATGTTCCGCTCGCGCAGGAACTGCAGGTAGGCGCCGTCGTTGGCGGCCCGCTCGGCCTCCAGTTCGTCCAGCCGGAATGCCTTCATGCCCGTCCGCTCCCGTACTCGGTCCCGTCTCGTCTGGAACGATCAGACACATGAAGAATTTCGTAGTCAAGACGCTCGCGAACGCGGCCGCCCTGGCCGTGGCGATCTGGATCGTCCCCAAGATCACGCTGACCGGCGACAGCACCGGGAAGAAGGCCCTGGCGCTCATCCTGGTCGCGCTGCTCTTCGGGCTCGTGAACTTCCTCGTGAAGCCGGTGGTGAAGCTGCTGACGCTGCCGCTGTTCATCCTCACGCTGGGCCTGATCACCCTCGTCGTGAACGCCTTGATGCTGCTGCTCACCTCGTGGCTCGCGGACAAGCTGGACCTGAGCTTCCACGTGGAGGGCTTCTGGACGGCCGTGCTCGGCGGCCTGATCGTCTCGGTCGTCTCCTGGGCGCTGAACGTCGTCCTGCCCGACGGACGGGACTGATCCCCGATGGCCTACCGCGTCTGTTTCGTCTGCACGGGCAACATATGCCGCTCCCCCATGGCCGAGCACGTGTTCCGCGCGCGCGTGGCGGAGGAGGGCCTCGACGGCCCGGTCGAGGTCGACAGCGCCGGCACCGGCGGCTGGCACGAGGGCGACCCCGCCGACCCGCGCACGGTGTCGGTCCTGGAGGAGCACGGCTACGGCTCCGCGCACACCGCCCGGCAGTTCCGGGCCGCCTGGTTCGACCGCCTGGACCTGGTGATCGCGCTGGACGAGGGCCACCTGCGCGACCTGCGGCGCCTCGCCCCGACCGCCGCCGACGCAGCCAAGGTCCGGCTGCTGCGCTCCTACGACCCGGCCGCCGACCCCGCGGAGCCGGACGTCCCCGACCCGTACTACGGCGGGCGCGAGGGCTTCGAGGAGTGCCTGGAGATGGTGGAGGCGGCCTGCGCGGGCCTGCTGGAGGCGGTGCGGGACGCGGCCGGGGAGCGGGCCGCGTGACCGGCGACGGCACGGGACGCGGCGAACGGCAGCACGAAGGACACGGCGAAGGACACGCAGGGGCGTACGGCGAGGGCACGCGCGCGGTGCGGGCCGGACTGCCCGAGCCCGTCAAGTACGAACCGACGCTCCCCGGACCGGTGTTCGCCGCCCACTACCACCTGCCGGGCGAGCCCACCGGCCCGTACACCTACGGGCGCGACGAGAACCCCACCTGGACGCTGCTGGAACGGGCGATCGCCGAACTGGACGCGCCGGGGGAGCCGGGGGCCCGGACCGTCGTCTTCGCCTCCGGCATGGCCGCGATCTCGGCCGTGCTGTTCTCCCAGCTCTCCGCCGGCGACGCCGTGGTCCTGCCGGACGACGGCTACCAGGCGCTGCCCCTGCTGCGCGAGCGCCTTCAGGCGTACGGCATCGAGGTGCGCACCGCCCCCACCGCCGGCGACGCGCAGCTGTCCGTGCTGGACGGCGCCCGGCTGCTGTGGCTGGAGACCCCGTCCAACCCCGGGCTCGACGTCTGCGACATCCGCCGCCTCGCCGCCGGGGCCCGGGCGCGCGGCGCCCTGGTCGCCGTCGACAACACCCTGGCCACCCCGCTCGGCCAGCGCCCCCTGGAGCTGGGCGCCGACTTCTGCGTGGCCAGCGACACCAAGGGCCTGACCGGCCACGGCGACGTGCTCCTGGGGCACGTGACCTGCCGCGACGAGGAGCTGGCCGCGGGCGTGCGCAGGTGGCGCAAGGTCGTCGGCGCCATCCCCGGGCCGATGGAGGCCTGGCTGGCGCACCGCTCCCTGGCCACCCTCCAGCTGCGCGTGGACCGCCAGTGCGCCACCGCCCTGGCACTGGCCGAAGCGCTGGCCGAGCGGCCCGAGGTGAGCGGGCTGCGCTACCCCGGGCTCCCCGGCGACCCCTCGCACGCCGTCGCCTCGGGGCAGATGCGGCGCTTCGGCTCGGTGGTCTCCTTCGCGCTGCCCGACCGCGCACGGGCCGAGCGGTTCCTGGCGGGGCTGCGGCTGGTGGACGACGCCACGAGCTTCGGAGGGCTGCGCTCCACGGCCGAGCGGCGGGGGCGCTGGGGCGGCGACGCCGTACCGGAGGGGTTCATCCGCTTCTCCGTGGGCGCCGAGGACGCCCGCGACCTGCTGGCGGACGTGCTGCGGGCGCTCGACGAAGCGTCCTGAGGTCCCCGACGGGACCGGCGCGCGGGTCGCGGGACGAAGCCCGGTACGACGGACGAACGGTCCGAGCCTCCCCCCTCTTGGCTCGGACCGTCCCGGTTCCGCGCGCCGAGAACCGCTCGAACAAGGCTAGTTGACTCTGCGTCAGTGTCCAATCACGCTAGCGACAGAGACCTATCGACATATTTATAGTTGGACGGTCCTGAGCAGTCAGCGGTGTGGTCGGCCGACGAGACAGGAGGGGTGGACCGTGGACCTGGCCCTGCTGCGCACCTTCCTCACCGTCCACCGCGCGGGCTCCTTCACCCGCGCCGCCGCCCTCCTCGGCCTCTCGCAGCCCGCCGTGACCAGCCAGATCCGCACCCTGGAGCGGCAGCTGGGCCGTCCGCTGTTCGTGCGCCGGGCCCGCGGCGTCATCCCCACCACGATCGGCGACGAGCTCGCCCACCGGGCCGCCCCGCACCTGGACGCCCTCGTCGAGATCGCCGAGGCGGGCCTGGACGAGGAGTCGGGCGTACGCACCCTGCACCTGGCGGGCCCGCCGGAGTTCCTCTCCGCCCGGGTCCTGCCCGCCCTCACGCCGCTCGTCGCCCAGGGCCTGGCCCTGCGCCTGTCCCTGCTCCCCAACGCCGGGGAGACCCTCGACGGCCTCGCCGCGGGCCACCACGACCTGGCCGTCGCCACGGCCCGCCCGCGCGGCGGGCTGCTCACCGCGACCCCGCTGTGCGACGAGGAGCACGTGCTGGTCGCCGGCCCCCGGATGGCCGCCCGGATCGGCCCCGACCTGCTGCGCCGCAAGAGCGGCCTGGTCCTGGAGCAGCTGCCCGTGGTCGAGGTGCACGAGTCCCTGCCGTTCGTCTCGCGCTACTGGGCCACCGTCTTCGAGGCCAAGCCCGCCGCCGCGGCCACCGTCATCGCCCCCGACCTGCGCGCCGTCCTGGAGTGCGCGGCCTCCGGGGCCGGGCTCGCCGTGCTGCCGCGCTACCTGTGCGAGGAGGCCCTGGAGCGCGGACGCCTGGTGGCCCTGACCGATCCGCCGATGCCACCGCTGCGCACGTACTTCCTCGTGGTGCGCACCGGCACCCTGGCGCTGCCGCACATCGCGCGGGCGCACGAGTGGCTGCTGCGGGCGGCCGTGGACTGGTGAGGCGCGCAGGGCCGCCCCGTTTTCCGGTCACGCACGGTTTCAGGCCGGGCCCGACGGGCCATTTTCTTCCCATGACCGAACGACCGGTGGTCAAGCGGACCGCCCGTGCCATCCTCCTGGACGGCGACGACCTCGTCCTGATCAAACGCACCAAGCCGGGTGTCGACCCGTACTGGCTGACGCCCGGGGGCGGGGTGGAGCCGGAGGACGCGACCGTGGTGGACGCACTGCACCGCGAGGTCGACGAGGAGCTCGGCGCCAAGGTCACCGACGTGGTGCCCTGTTTCGTCGACACCGTCGAGCACATCGAGGACGGCGGCGTCTCCGGCGTGAAGGTGCAGCACTTCTTCGTGTGCCGGCTCGAGTCGATGGACCTGTCGCGGCGCCACGGACCCGAGGTGGACGAGCCGTGCGGCGAGTACGAGGTCGTACGGGTGCCGTTCAGCCGGGTCGGGATCGCCGCCGTGCACCTGGTGCCCCTGTCGCTGCGCCACTACCTGGACGGCAACATCGAGGGCGTACGCGCGATGCACGCGCCGGACCTGGGCTGAGGGCGGCCGCGCGGCCGGTGGTCAGCCCGGCCGCGCGGGCCAGGCTGACCGTTTCTCCTCCTCCGCGCGGGCTCAGCCCAGGGCCGTGACCAGCTCCTCGAGGGAGTCGTGGCGGATGCGCTCGGTGGGGATGCCCACGTCCCGCAGCGCGTCGACGCCGTTGCGGATCATCCCGGCGGGCCCGGAGAGGTACGCGTCGTACTCGGTCCAGGGCCCGTACTCGCGCACGGCCTCCGGCAGCTGCTCGCGGTCGTCGACGACCGGGCGGACCTGGAGCCAGGGGTGGGTGTGCTGGAGCCGCAGCATGGTGTCGATGTCGTACAGGTCGTGGTCGCTGCGGGCGCCGTAGAAGACCTCCACCGGCCGTCGCGTGCCGTGCTCGGCGACGTCCTCGACCAGCGCCTTGATCGGGGCGATGCCCGTGCCGCCGCCCAGGCAGAGCAGCCCGTTGTCGGTGGCGTGGTCGACGGTCATCGAACCCGACGGCGGGCCGAGGCGCAGCACGTCGCCCGGGCGGGCGTGGTGCACCAGGGAGTTGGAGACCCAGCCGGCCGGCACGGCCTTCACGTGGAAGGTGAGCAGTCCGTCGGCGCGGGGCGCCGCGGCGAAGGAGTAGTGCCGCCACACCCGGGGCCACCAGGGCGTCTCCAAGCTCGTGTACTGGCCCGCGCGGAAGGGGTAGGGCTGGTCCGGGCGCACGGTGAGGACCGCGATGTCCGGGGTGCGCAGCTCGTGCGAGACGACCTCGGCCTCCCACCAGGCCGGTGCGCGGACCTCGTCCTCGGCGGCGGCGTCGATCATGATCTGCGAGATGGTCGTGTACGTACGGACCCAGGCGCCCTCCGTCTCGGCGTCCCAGCTGTTCTCCGCGTACCGGGTGAGCGCGCCGATCAGGGCCTCGCCGACGGCCGGGTAGTCCATCGACTGGGTGCCGTACTTGCGGTGGCCGCGGCCCAGGTGCTGGAGGTAGCCGGTGAGCACCTCGGCGTCGTCCATGTGCTCGGCGGCCGTCAGGAGCGCCTTGAGGAGCCGGTCGCGCTGGGTGTCCATCGCCGCCGGGAACAGCGCCCGCAGATGGGGGTGGCGTATGAACAGCAGCGCGTAGAAGTAGGAGGTGACCTTGTCCGCGATGGGCGCGATCTCCGCGAGCGTGCGGCGGATCAGGATCGCGTCGGGGGAGCCGGTCACGGGCTCGGGCTCCGGCTCGACCACGTGGAGCAGCGGTTCGGGCTCGGGTTCGGGCGGCTGGTAGCTGCTGAGTCTGCGCGGGTGCAGCAGGGAGCCGGATCCCGATTCGCGCTGCTCGGCTATTCGGCCCTGGGGGTCGCGGTCGTCCTCGGCCTCCGTTCTGCGGGGGGTGAACCAGCCGCCCGCGGTGCTGTCGTCGGAAGTGCCGTGGTCGGCCGACGTGGTGGTCGGAGCGTCCATGTGTGCCTCGCCTCGAACATCTTTCGGTCGGTCTGCGCACTGCCTGGGTCTGCTTCAAGGTCACTTCCCGCCCACACTAGCCACGACCCGTGAAAACCGGGACGAGATGGACCGGTTGTGACATTGGCCGCAGCCGCTGTCGTCAGCAGGGCATTGGTGTCATGGCCCGCAGCTGCCCGTCATCGCAGCATGGCAGGAGCGATCGCCGCGCGGGCGGAGAGCGGAAAGTCCGGGTCCCTGCCCTCACTTTCCCGTTAGGCTGCATTGCCCCCTGCCCACTGCCGGGGCGTTCTCACCCCCAACTGGGCTCCCGGCCGCACCGGCTCGTACGCCTCACGCAGATCACCCCCCGCGTAGACGTGTCCGGCGGCCCTGCCGGGTGGTGGTCCGCGTCCACGGCCACCCTCCGAGGCACCACGGCGAAGACCACCGCGTCGGACATGGAATCACCGAAGGCGACGCGGTCGTCCACCCTCACCCCGAACTCTGCACACGGCCGGTTCGCGATCTTCACGTTCGCGGGCGCGGCTCGCGGGGCGCGGATGTCCCGTACGCCCAGGCTCGTACGTACGGATACTCCCCCCGTCAGACGCGAGCGGTCCTCCACCGGCGGCACGCTGTTTCACGTGAAACGTCACCAGGAACCCGTGGAACAGCGGACACGTCCCACGAAACGACTCGGCCGGCGCCCGCGCCGGGCCTGGCTCGTCGTCCACGTCGCCGTCTCCGTCAGCTGGCTGGGCCTCACCCTGGGCCTGCTCGCGCTCGGCATCACCGCCTACACCACCGAGGACGCCTCGCTCACCGCCGCCTCCTACCGCGCCATGCGCGTGTTCGCCGACTGGCTGCTGGTCCCGGTCTCACTGATCGCGCTGCTCAGCGGGGTGGTGCTGTCGCTGGGCACGCCCTGGGGCCTGGCCCTGCACCGCTGGGTGTGGATCAAGTTCTGGCTGACCCTGGTGACGGCGGGGGCGACGATCTTCTCGCTGCGGCCGGGGATCCTGCGGTCGGCGGCCGACGGGATCGCCAACCCGAGCCTGGTGGCCGCGCCCTCGGTGGCCACCTCCGCGTACTTCTTCATGACGGCGGTCTCCGTGCTCAAGCCCTGGGGACCGACCCGGCGCGGGCGCCGGCTGCGCGCGGCGACGAACGTACGGCCCGCCGTCTCGACGAGTTCACGTAAAACGCTGGACGGACGATCTCCCCGTCGGACAGCCTGAAGCCCATGTCGACAGTGCTCCCCCCGCTCCATGAACTTCCCCTCCGCCGTCTGACCTTGGACGACCTCGTCGCCTGCGCCGATCTCTCCGAGGACCGGGGCTGGCCGCGCGAGGAACACAAGTGGGGGCTGCTGCTCACCGCGGGACGGGGGTACGGGATCGACGACCCGCTCGGCAAGGGCCTGCTCACCGCCTGCGTGGTGACGTCGTACGGCACCGGGCTGGCCGCCGTCGGCATGGTGCTGGTCGCCGAGCGCTACGCCCGCCGGGGCGTCGGGCGGCACCTGATGGTCCAGGTCCTCCAGGCCCTGGGCGACACCCCGGTCACCCTGCACGCCACCCCGAACGGACAGCCGCTGTACGAGCGGCTCGGCTTCGAGGTGACCGGGCGCGCCGAGATGGTCCGGGGCGCCTTCACCGGCGCGGTGCCGCCCGGCGAGGGACCGGCCACCCGCCCCGCGACCGCGGAGGACGTCCAGTCGATGCTACGGCTGGACCACGGCGCCTTCGGCCTGGACCGCACCCACATGATCGCGCGGCTGCCCGCCTTCGCGGACCACCTCCAGGTGGCGGAGGAGGGCGGCGAGCTGGTGGGGTTCGGCGCCCTGTGGCCGAACATGGAGACCCATGTGGTGGGTCCGCTGGTGGCCCGCGACACCCGTACGGCCAAGGCCCTGGTCGCCGCCCTGGCGGCCCGCACGGACCGGCCGCTGCGCACCGACGTCGACGTGCGCCACGAGGAACTGCTGGTCTGGCTGAAGGCGAACGGCCTGGAGCCGGTCGCCTTCAACGCCGTCATGACCCGGGGGCTCCCCGGTCTGCCGGGTGACTGGACCCGGCGCTTCGCCCCGCTGACGGTGGCCGCGGGCTGAGGCGCCCGCGGCCCGTCGCTCACACCAGCGACCGCGCGGCGCGCGTGGCGAAGCCGTGGTCCTGCTCCGGGGCGCCGCCGCCGACGCCGATGGCACCGACCAGCCGGCCGTCGCGGTGGACCGGGACGCCGCCCGCGATGAAGAGCAGCGGGCGGTCCAGGGCCGTCGGCAGGGTGTGGAAGGGGGCGCCGGGCTGCACCGCGTCGACCAGGTCGGCGGTGGGGGCGTTCAGCTGCAGCGCAGTGTACGCCTTGCGGGTGCTGGTCTCCCCGGCGATCAGCACGGCCCGGTCGTCGCGGCGGAAGGCCAGCAGGTGGCCGCCCGCGTCGAGGACGGTGATGGCGACGGTGACACCCGCCTCCTCGGCGGCCTGACGGGCGGTGGCCACGAGGGCCTCGGCGTCCTCGATGGTCAGGGGGGCGACGACGGTCGTGGTGGCGGTGGTGCTCATGGGGGGTGACTCCTGGGTACTGCGGAGGGATGGGTTCGGGGGTGCGTACGGCTCCGGGGCGGAGCGCGTCGCGTTCAGTCGCGGGTCGCGGCGACCGCGACCCGTGCGCGGGGCGAGCCGGCCACGACACGGCTCCCGGGGCGGGCGTCCCGGCGCTCCAGGGCGCTGGAGAGGACCGCGAGGAGCAGGGCCGAGACGGCGAGGGCGGCGCCGACCCAGGTCGGGGCGGTGATGCCGAGCCCGGCCGAGATGACCAGGCCGCCCAGCCACGCGGCGAGCGCGTTGCCGAGGTTGAAGGCGCCGATGTTCACGGCGGAGGCGAGGGTCGGGGCGCCGGAGGCGTGGTCCAGGACCCGCTTCTGCAGCGGCGGTACGGTCGCGAAGCCCAGGGCGCCGATCAGGGCGAGGGCGATCGCGGCGGTGACCTTGTTGTGCGCGGCGACCGTGAAGAGGCCGAGCACCAGCGCCAGTGCGCTCAGGGACACGTACAGCAGGGGCATCAGGGCGCGGTCGGCGTACTTGCCGCCGACCAGGTTGCCGCCGACCAGGCCGAGGCCGAAGAGGACGAGCAGCCAGGTGACGGAGGAGGCGGAGTAGCCCGCGGCCCCGGTCATCATCGGCGCGATGTAGGTGCTGGCGGTGAAGACGCCGCCGAAGCCGAGCACGGTCATCGCCATGGCCAGCAGCACCTGGACGTTGCGGAAGGCGGCCAGTTCGTGGCGCAGCCGTACGCCCTCGGGCTTCGGCTGCTCGGGGATCAGCTTGGCGACGCCGAGCAGGCCGAGGACGCCGAGTCCGGCGACGATCAGGAACGTGACGCGCCAGCTGGAGTTCTGGCCGATCAGCGTGCCCAGCGGGACGCCGACGACGTTGGCGACGGTCAGGCCCGTGAACATCATCGCGATGGCTCCGGCCTTCTTCTCCGGTGCGACCAGGTCGGCCGCGACGACCGAGCCGATCCCGAAGAAGGCGCCGTGGGCCAGTGAGGCGACCACGCGGCCGGCCAGCATGACGCCGAAGGAGGGGGCCACGGCGGACAGCAGGTTGCCCACGATGAACAGGCCCATGAGCAGCATCAGCATCCGCTTGCGGGAGACCTTGGTGCCCAGGACGGTCATCACCGGGGCGCCGAGCACGACGCCCAGGGCGTAGCCGGTGACCAGGTAGCCGGCGGTGGGGATGGAGACGTCGAAGTCGGCGCCGACCTCGGGGAGCAACCCCATGATCACGAATTCGGTGGTGCCGATACCGAATGCCCCGATGGCCAGGGCGAGGAGCGCGAGCGGCATGGGTTTCACCTTCCCAGAAGTTTGCGGCAGCGCCTTACAAGCGTCCACAATAATTGCAGACGCCGACTAATTGCAAACGCGGGCTATTGCAGACGTCGTCTATCCTGGGTGGCAAGCAGCTCCGCGACACGAGTCCGTACGGAGGAGAGACCATGACCGCGACCGATCCGGCGCTCACCGCCCTCGCCCAGGGCTGGTGCGCCCTCTCCCTGCTGCACGGCAGGATCGAGTCGCACATCGAGCGCGCGCTGGAGTCGCGGCACGGGCTGAGCGTCCGCGAGTACTCGCTCCTGGACGTCCTGAGCCGGCAGCACAGCGGACCGGGCGGACACCTCCAGATGAAGCAGGTCGCCGACGCGGTCGTGCTCAGCCAGAGCGCCACCACCCGCCTGGTCACCCGGCTCGAGGACCGCGGCCTGCTCACCCGCTACCTCTGCGACACGGACCGCCGGGGCATCTACACCGACGTCACCGAGGCCGGCCAGGCCCTGCTCGCCCAGGCCCGCCCCACCAACGACACCGCGCTGCGCGAGGCGCTGGACGAGGCGGCGAAGGACCCCGGGCTCGCCCCCCTGGTCCGGGCCGTCGAGGAACTGCGCGTACCGGCGTAAGGCCGTTCCGCCCCGCCCGCACGGCCCGTAGCCTGCGGGCATGAGCGATCTTGAAATCCGGCCCGCGGCCGTGGGCGACCTCCCGGCCGTCGTGGCGATGCTCGCCGACGACCCGCTGGGCGCCGAGCGCGAGTCCCCCGACGACCTCACCCCGTACACCGCCGCCTTCGAGCGGCTGGCCGAGGACCCGAACCAGCACCTGGTCGTCGCGGTGCGCGAGGAGCGCGTCGTCGGCACCCTCCAGCTCACGATCGTGCCCGGCCTGTCCCGCAAGGGGGCGACCCGCGCCATCATCGAGGGCGTCCGCGTCCACGCCGACGAGCGGGGCAGCGGCCTCGGCACGCGCTTCATCGAGTGGGCCGTCGACGAGGCCCGCCGCCAGGACTGCCAGATGGTGCAGCTGACCTCGGACAACACCCGTACCGATGCCCATCGCTTCTACGAGCGCCTGGGGTTCACCGCCTCGCACGTCGGCTTCAAGCTCAGCCTCTGAGGCAGCGGACGGGGACGACCCGGGGGTGGGGTTTTTCGTTTAAAAAGAACCCCCGGTGGGGAAATAACGGGGTAACCCCCAGATCCCCCGCCCGCCGCCCCCCGCGCACCCGCC
>NZ_JBEOYE010000007.1:80940-205424 GCF_040296945.1 Streptomyces sp. NPDC001941
CGCCGGGGCCCATCGGGATCAGGGGCTGGAGCTGGGCGAGGTTGGTGGCCAGGGAGCGGTGGAAACAGGACCCCCGGGTGCATCTCTCCGGGGTTCACCCCTAGAGCCCGCGCCAGCCGCCCTCGTCGACCCCGCCCGGCACCGCGTCCCGCGGGCCGTACGGCTCTCGCGTGAAGGCGAAGGACGCGAGGTCGAGATGGCTCACCGAACCGTCCTCGCGGCGCACCACCCTCAGCGGCTCCCCCTGGTAGTAGCCGTCGAGCCCGATCCAGCCGCCGTCGGGCAGCGCCCTGAAGCGCGAGGCGCGCCCGCCGCCCCGCAGCGGCTCCAGTGCCACGCCGCGCTCCGGCAGCAGCCGCAGGCCGTAGGAGTACGTCCCCCAGTACCAGGGGCCCGTCAGCGCGAGGAGTTCCTGGTCCACCTCGGGCAGCGGGCGCCAGGGGCGCGGGATGCGCGGCTCCGCCTCCGCCACGGTCCGCAGCAGCTCGGCGGCCACGGCGCCCACCTTCGGCCCGGACGTGGCGTTGGCCACCGCCACCGCGGACAGGCCCTGTTCGGCGCTCACCCACAGACAGGCGACGAAGCCCGGCAGCGAGCCGGTGTGCCCGAAGAGGGTGCCGCCCTCGCCCATGGCGATCTGGAGCCCGAGCCCGTACGCCGCCTCCCGGTCCCGCGGGTCACCCGGCGCGGCGGGCCGGCGCATCTCCGCGACCGTCCCGGCCGGGAGCACCCGGTCATCGCCCTCGGCCAGGAACCAGCCGAACCGGCACAGGTCGGCTGCCGTCGACCAGAGCTGCCCGGCCGGCGCCATCAGCCCCAGGTCCTCGGACGGTTCGGGCATCATCGCGTCCGCCCACGGGTGCACCGCCCAGCCGCCCGCGTGCGGGGCGACGGGCTGGTAGCTGGTACGCGACAGGCCCAGCGGCTCCAGCACCTCGGTGCGCAGCGCCTGCTCCCAGCTGACGCCGCGCACCGCCTCGACGAGCGAACCCAGCAGGGTGTAACCGGGGTTGGAGTAGTGGTGGACCTGTCCGGCGGGGTGGACGAAGGGCTCCTCGCCGAGCACGTCTGAGAGGCCGGGGCGGCTGCTCCCCGGGGTCCGCTCCCACCAGGGCGCGGGCGTCTCGGCGCCCAGGCCCGCGCTGTGGCCGAGGAGTTGGGCGAGGGTGACCTCGCCGACGCCCGTGCCCGGCAGGTGCTTCTCCAGCGGGTCGGACAGGTCGACCAGCCCCTCGTCGCGCAGCCGCATGACCAGGACGGCGGTGAAGACCTTGGTGATGGACCCGACCCTGAACTGGGTGTCCGCGTCGGGGGCGTGGCCGTCCACACAGCTGCGCGACCCGCTCCAGACCAGCCGCCCCTCCCGGCTCACGGCTCCGACCAGGGAGGGTGAACGGCCTTCGGCCTGGGCCGTGGCGACGCGGTGCAGCAGGGCTCGTGCCGTACTCGGCAGGAGGTCTTCGGGGGATTCCAGGGGAGAGGTCATGATCCAGGTCTACCGCTCGCCCCGCGTCCGGGTCGAACGGGTTTCACCGACCCACGCCGACTCCCCGGAACCACCCGGACGGCCCAGGGAGTGAGCGCTCACTCCCCCGCGCCGTCCCGGGGTCCGTCAGGGGATCAGGTCTGGGCCATGTCCACGAAGCGGGAGTAGTGGCCCTGGAAGGCCACGGTGATGGTGGCCGTCGGACCGTTACGGTGCTTGCCCACGATGATGTCCGCCTCGCCCGCGCGCGGGGACTCCTTCTCGTACGCGTCCTCGCGGTGCAGCAGGATGACCATGTCCGCGTCCTGCTCGATGGAACCGGACTCACGCAGGTCGGAGACCATCGGCTTCTTGTCGGTGCGCTGCTCGGGACCACGGTTCAGCTGCGACAGGGCGATCACCGGCAGCTCCAGCTCCTTGGCCAGGAGCTTCAGGTTTCGCGACATCTCCGAGACCTCCTGCTGGCGGCTCTCGGCGCGCTTGGAGCCGCCGTTCTGCATCAGCTGGAGGTAGTCGATGACGACGAGCTTGAGTCCGGCGCGCTGCTTGAGCCGCCGGCACTTGGCGCGGATCTCCATCATCGACAGGTTCGGCGAGTCGTCGATGTAGAGCGGGGCCTGGGAGACGTCGGGCATCCGGCGCGCCAGCCGGGTCCAGTCGTCGTCGGTCATCGTGCCGGACCGCATGTGGTGCAGGGCCACCCGGGCCTCGGCCGACAGCAGTCGCATCGCGATCTCGTTGCGCCCCATTTCGAGGGAGAAGATCACGCTCGGCAGGTTGTTCTTGATCGAGGCCGCGCGGGCGAAGTCCAGCGCGAGGGTCGACTTACCCATGGCGGGACGGGCCGCGATGATGATCATCTGGCCCGGGTGCAGACCGTTGGTCAGCTGGTCGAGGTCGGTGAAGCCGGTGGGCACACCGGTCATCTCGCCGCTGCGCGAGCCGATCGCCTCGATCTCGTCGAGCGCGCCCTCCATGATGTCGCCGAGCGGCAGGTAGTCCTCGGTGGTGCGCTGCTCGGTGACCGCGTAGATCTCGGCCTGGGCGGAGTTGACGATCTCGTCGACGTCCCCGTCGGCCGCGTATCCCATCTGGGTGATCTTGGTGCCCGCCTCGACCAGACGGCGCAGCACCGCCCGCTCGTGCACGATCTCGGCGTAGTACGACGCGTTGGCCGCGGTCGGCACCGACTGGACCAGCGTGTGCACGTACGACGGGCCGCCGACGCGGGTGATCTCGCCGCGCTTGACCAGCTCCGCGACCACCGTGATGGGGTCGGCGGGCTCGCCCTTGGCGTACAGGTCGAGGATCGCCTGGTAGATCGTCTCGTGGGCCGGCTTGTAGAAGTCGTGGCCCTTGATGATCTCCACGACGTCCGCGATGGCGTCCTTGGAGAGCAGCATGCCGCCGAGCACCGACTGCTCGGCGTCGAGGTCCTGCGGGGGTACGCGCTCGAACGCCGCGGGGCCGTCCCAGTCACCGCCCTCGCGGCCCCGGTCGTCGCGCCCGCGGCCCTCGCCGCGGCGCTGCCGGGCGGGCAGCCGGTCGCTGGGACCACTCTCGGCCCAGGGGTCGTCCACGTGCTCGGGAATGCTCACCCGGCCACCTCCTCCCGTCCGCACCGCGGACCTTGCCGTGCCACTCTTTCTTACGCCACGGCTCGGACAAACAAGGGACTTTGGCTCCGCTTCCCGCGCGTCGGGCGACGGTCCACGTTAGGCCCGCGGGCACCGTCAGCCAATCTGGTTATCCACAGGCCCTGTGGGCGAAGGACCAGATGCTGTGGAGAACTCCGCAGAACCTGTGCACGGACCGGGGGACAGCCATGTGGACAAACTCATAGGCCCTTCAGAAAACCCCCTCTGACCTGCACCTCTTCAATCCACTGGCTGTGGGGGAGAAAAACTTTCCCAGTCGGCCCAAGATCAGAACAAACGGCGCACACCAGTAGCCGTGATCGCTTCCAAAGTAAGGGTCCCAACTGCATTGCATCTCTTACCTGTGGAAGATTAGATTGAGCACATGACACAGGCATCCACGGCGCCCGAGCGCACCCCGAGACAACACGACCGGGAGATCCTCGCCCTCGCCGTCCCTGCCTTCGGCGCGCTCGTCGCCGAGCCGCTCTTCGTGATGGCCGACAGCGCCATTGTCGGCCACCTCGGCACCCCCCAGCTCGCCGGGCTCGGCATCGCCGCCGCCCTCCTCGCCACCTTCGTGAGCGTCTTCGTCTTCCTCGCCTACGCCACCACGGCGGCCGTCGCGCGGCGCGTCGGAGCCGGTGACCTGCCCGCCGCCATCCGCCAGGGCATGGACGGCATCTGGCTGGCCCTGCTCCTGGGCGCCGCCGTCATCGCGGTCACCGTCCCCACGGCCCCCTGGCTCGTCGGTCTCTTCGGCGCCTCCGACACCGCCGCGCCCTACGCCATCACCTATCTGCGGATCTCCACCCTGGGCATCCCGGCGATGCTCGTGGTGCTGGCCGCCACCGGCGTGCTGCGCGGCCTCCAGGACACCCGCACACCGCTGTACGTCGCCATCGCGGGCTTCGTCGCCAACGGCGTCCTCAACGTCGCCCTCGTCTACGGCGCCGGCCTCGGCATCGCCGGCTCCGCCTGGGGCACCGTCATCGCCCAGTGCGGCATGGCCGCCGCCTACCTCGTCGTGGTCGTCCGCGGAGCCCGCAGGCACGGCGCCTCACTGCGCCCCGACGCCGCGGGGATACGGGCCAGCGCCCAGGCAGGCGTTCCCCTGCTCGTCCGTACGCTCTCCCTGCGCGCCGTCCTGATGATCGCCACCGCCGTCGCGGCCCGGCTCGGCGACGCCGACGTCGCCGCACACCAGATCATCCTGTCCCTGTGGAGCCTGATGGCGTTCGCCCTGGACGCGATCGCCATCGCGGGCCAGGCGATCATCGGCCGCTACCTGGGGGCGAACGATCCCGAGGGCGCCCGCCAGGTCTGCCGCCGCATGGTCCAGTGGGGCGTGGTCTCCGGCATCGTCCTGGGCGCCCTGGTGGTCCTCACCCGGCCCCTCTTCGTACCGCTCTTCACGGGCGACCGGACGGTGCAGGACACCCTGCTGCCCGCCCTGCTCGTCGTCGCGCTGTCGCAGCCGATCTCCGGGGTCGTGTTCGTCCTGGACGGCGTACTGATGGGCGCCGGGGACGGCCGCTACCTGGCGGGCGCCATGCTGGTCACCCTGGCGGCCTTCGCCCCGGTGGCCCTGCTGGTCCCGGCGCTGGGCGGCGGTCTCACGGCGCTCTGGTGGGCCATGACGCTGATGATGGCGGTCCGCATGCTCACCCTCTGGCTGCGCACCCGCTCGGGCCGCTGGATCGTCACGGGCGCCACGCGCTGAGCACCGACGGGCCTGTTTCACGTGAAACAGGCCCGTTTCACGTGAAACAGACGCGGCCCCCCACAGACGCGGCCCAACAGACTCGGCCCGCCGAACGCCACGAGACACCGCATCCGGACACGCGGACCGGACACGCGGAAGGGCCGCATCCCGAAGGATGCGGCCCTTCCTCAAGCCCTGAAGCCCGATCGAGCGATCACTGCCTCAGGCGGCGATGACCTCGATGGCGAGCTTCGCGGCAACGTCGGCGTGCAGACGCACGGACACCTGGTGCGAGCCCAGGGTCTTGATCGGCGAGCCGAGCTCGACGCGGCGCTTGTCCACGTCCGGGCCACCGGCGGCCTTGATCGCCGCAGCGACGTCGGCCTGGGTGACGGAGCCGAAGAGGCGGCCGGCGTCGCCGGAGCGAACGGCCAGACGCACCTTCACGCCCTCGAGCTTGGCCTTGACCTCGTTGGCCTGCTCGATGGTCGCGATCTCGTGGATCTTGCGAGCACGACGGATCTGCTCGACGTCCTTCTCGCCACCCTTGGTCCAGCGGATCGCGAAACCACGCGGGACCAGGTAGTTGCGAGCGTAACCGTCCTTGACGTCCACGACGTCGCCGGCGGCACCGAGGCCAGAGACCTCGTGGGTGAGGATGATCTTCATTAGTCGGTCACCCTTCCCTTATCGCGCGGTGGACGTGTAGGGCAGCAGCGCCATCTCACGGCTGTTCTTCACGGCCGTGGCGACGTCACGCTGGTGCTGAGTGCAGTTGCCGGTCACGCGGCGGGCACGGATCTTGCCGCGGTCGGAAATGAACTTCCGCAGCATGTTCGTGTCCTTGTAGTCCACGTAAGCGGTCTTGTCCTTGCAGAACGCGCAGACCTTCTTCTTCGGCTTGCGCACAGGCGGCTTCGCCATGGTGTATCTCCTGTGTGATCAAGAAGTGGGGGTACGAGCCGTCCCTGGAAGGACCCCGGTGAAGGGGGCCTAGAAGGGGGGCTCGTCCGAGTAGCCGCCGCCGCCGGAGCTTCCGCCCCAGCCGCCACCGCCGCCGCTGCCCTGCTGGCCGCCGCTCGCGGGCGCACTGGTCGCCCACGGGTCGTCGGCCGGGGCACCGCCGCCGCCCTGCGGGCTGCCGCCACCGGAGCTTCCGCCCCAGTTGCCGCCGCCCTGCTGGCCGCCACCGCCGCCGCCGTAACCGCCCTGGCCGCCGCGACCGGTGGTCTTGGTGACCTTGGCCGTGGCGTTCTTGAGGCTGGGGCCGACTTCCTCGACGTCCAGCTCGAAGACCGTGCGCTTGACGCCCTCGCGGTCCTCGTAGGACCGCTGCTTCAGCCGGCCCTGCACGACGACGCGCATGCCGCGCTGCAGCGACTCGGCGACGTTCTCCGCCGCCTGACGCCAGACCGAGCAGGTCAGGAACAGGCTCTCGCCGTCCTTCCACTCATTGGTCTGACGGTCGAAGGTGCGGGGAGTGGACGCGACACGGAACTTCGCGACCGCCGCACCGGACGGGGTGAAGCGCAGCTCGGGGTCGTCGACGAGATTGCCGACGACCGTGATGACGGTCTCGCCTGCCATGGGGGAACCTCTCGGCGGGGATTGCTTCTGGCTGCTTGCTGCTACTCGGACCCGATGACCTCTGAGCTAGAAGCTCAGTGGGTCTCGGGACGGAGGACCTTGGTCCGGAGGACCGACTCGTTCAGGTTCATCTGGCGGTCGAGCTCCTTGACGACCGCAGGCTCGGCCTGCAGGTCGATGACCGAGTAGATGCCCTCGGGCTTCTTCTTGATCTCGTAAGCGAGACGACGACGGCCCCAGGTGTCGACCTTCTCAACCTTTCCGTTGCCCTCGCGGACGACGGAGAGGAAGTTCTCGATCAGGGGGGAGACAGCGCGCTCCTCCAGATCGGGGTCGAGGATGACCATCACCTCGTAGTGACGCATGTAGAACCCACCTCCTTTGGACTCAGCGGCCACGGTCGTTCCGTGGCAGGAGGGTCGTGATGCGTTGTGCATCGGTGTTCCCGATTCAAGCAGCCGCCACTGACAATCGCGGGGATCGCCTTCGTGACCTGGGCTGAAGCCGGGCAGACACCGGTGCAGACCGTACAGAGTACCCGCCCGGCGGCTTCCGGTTGAAATCCGGGCCCCAGAGGGCACAATCTGTACACATCGGGTGACCGCGGCGCTACGATGCGCCGCCTTCCGGCACAGGCCAGGAGGTGCCTCATGGCACAGGCGACACGACCGCACTCCATCTCCCTCTTCGCCACGGACGGCAAGCCCCATCCCCTCCAGGACACCCTCATGGCGGTGACCCTGGTGCTGGGCGTGCTCGCGTTCGTGACGGCACAGTTCCACCAGCTCCACCTGATCAGTTCCTGGGCGGGGCTCGTGGGCATCCTCACGGGCGCGTACGGCCAGTTCATCTCCGTCACGACCCGCGAACGCTCCCTGCTGATCGTCGGCCTCGGCGCCGCGGCGGTCGGCTTCTTCCTCGGAATGGCCCACGGAGGACTCTTCGGCGGGGTCATCGGCTGACACCCGGGCCCGTACGGCCAGACGGGGCGCTCCTCGGGCGCAGTAGGCTTCGGCGCGAGAGCCGGAGCCCCTGTACCCATGGGGACACACCTGCCGAGGAGCGCCCCGCATGAGCCTGACCCTGAGGACCATCAGCCGTGAGCAGCATCTGGCGTACGTCCAGAGCCTGCCCTCGGCGAGTCACTGCCAGGTCCCGGCGTGGGCGGACGTGAAGACGGAGTGGCGCTCGGAGAACCTCGGCTGGTTCGACAAGAGCGGCCAGATGGTCGGCGCCGGCCTGGTGCTGTACCGCCAGCTGCCCAAGATCAAGCGCTACCTGGCCTACCTGCCCGAGGGCCCGGTCATCAACTGGTACGCCCCGAACCTGGACGACTGGCTGCAGCCGATGCTGGCGCACCTCAAGCACCAGGGCGCCTTCTCCGTGAAGATGGGCCCGCCGGTCGTCATCCGCCGCTGGGACTCCGCGGCGATCAAGAGCGGCATCCAGGACCCGGACGTCAAGCGCCTGCGCGACGTCGAGGCCACCCACATCGAGCCGCGCGCCTTCGAGGTGGCCGACCGGCTGCGCAAGATGGGCTGGCAGCAGGGCGAGGACGGCGGCGCCGGCTTCGGCGACGTCCAGCCGCGCTACGTCTTCCAGGTCCCGCTGGCCAACCGCTCGCTCGACGACGTCCTCAAGGGCTTCAACCAGCTGTGGCGCCGCAACATCAAGAAGGCCGAGAAGGCCGGTGTCGAGGTCGTCCAGGGCGGCTACGAGGACCTGGCCGAGTGGCAGCGGCTGTACGAGATCACGGCCGTCCGCGACAAGTTCCGCCCGCGCCCGCTGTCGTACTTCCAGCGCATGTGGACGGTCCTCAACAACGAGGACCCCAACCGCATGCGCCTCTACTTCGCGCGCCACAACGGCGTGAACCTCTCGGCCGCGACGATGCTCGTGGTCGGCGGACACGTCTGGTACTCCTACGGCGCCTCCGACAACATCGGCCGCGAGGTCCGGCCCTCGAACGCGATGCAGTGGCGGATGCTGCGCGACGCGTACGCCATGGGCGCGACCGTGTACGACCTGCGCGGCATCTCCGACTCGCTGGACGAGACGGACCACCTCTTCGGCCTCATCCAGTTCAAGGTCGGCACGGGCGGCGAGGCCGTGGAGTACGTCGGCGAGTGGGACTTCCCGCTCAACAAGCTCCTGCACAAGGCGCTCGACATCTACATGTCGCGCCGCTGACGGTTGCGTAGGCTCGAACACGTCGAACACTCCGTCAGGCGTGTCGGGCACCTCTCCACTCGCTTCCACACCTCTGATACACCGCAGCCACCAGAAAGGTTCCGGGCCGGCCATGGCGCTCTCCCTCTACGTCGACACCGCTCGCTGGCGGGCGCACCAGAAGTCGGTCATCGACCAGTTCCCGGGTCTGGTGCCGGTCTGCAAGGGCAACGGTTACGGCTTCGGCCACGAGCGGCTCGCCGAGGAGGCGGCCCGCATCGGCTCCGACATGCTCGCCGTCGGCACGACGTACGAGGCGGCGCGCATCAAGGACTGGTTCAGCGGTGACCTGCTGGTCCTCACCCCGTTCCGGCGGGGCGAGGAGCCGGTGCCGCTGCCGGACCGCGTGGTGCGCTCGGTCTCCTCGGTCGACGGCGTGCACGCCCTGGTGGGCGCCCGCGTCGTCATCGAGTGCATGAGCAGCATGAAGCGCCACGGCATCTCCGAGCAGGACCTGGGCCAGCTGCACTCGGCGATCGAGGACGTCCGGCTGGAGGGCTTCGCCCTGCACCTGCCGCTCGACCGCACCGACGGCTCGGACGCCGTCGAGGAGGTCATCGGCTGGATGGACCGGCTGCGGGCGGCCCGGCTGCCGCTGCACACCATGTTCGTCAGCCACCTGCGGGCCGCGGAACTGGCGCGCCTGCAGCAGCAGTTCCCCCAGACCCGGTTCCGGGCCCGCATCGGCACCCGGCTCTGGCTGGGCGACCACGAGGCCACCGAGTACCGCGGGGCCGTCCTCGACGTCACGCGCGTGTCCAAGGGCGACCGCTTCGGCTACCGCCAGCAGAAGGCGGCCTCCGACGGCTGGCTCGTGGTCGTGGCGGGCGGCACCTCGCACGGCGTGGGCCTGGAGGCGCCCAAGGCGCTGCACGGCGTGATGCCGCGCGCCAAGGGCGTGGCCCGCGCCGGTCTGGCGACCGTCAACCGCAACCTCTCGCCCTTCGTGTGGGCGGGCAAGCAGCGCTGGTTCGCCGAGCCTCCGCACATGCAGGTCTCGATCCTGTTCGTGCCGTCCGACGCCCAGGAGCCCAAGGTCGGCGACGAACTGGTGGCGCACCTGCGCCACACCACCACCCAGTTCGACCGCTTGGTCGACCGCTAGGAGCGATGCCGCAGGCCCGCGGACCCGCGTCCTGAGCCCCGCTCAGACCGGGTCCTGGGCCCCCGCGCCCCAGTCCACGCGCGGGCTCTCCTCCGTGTGCGCCGCGTGCCGCGGCGGGCGCGCCGCCCGGCCCACCACGAACACGTCCTCCGCCCCGTCCAGGACGCCCCCGGACGGGTCGTCGGAGCCGTCCTGGCGGACGACGTCGCGCTCGGGCATCAGGATGTCGCGCACCACCAGCGCGCACAGGTACAGCGTCCCGGCCAGGTGCAGCGCGATCGCGAACTGGTAGCCCTCGGTCGGCAGCCCCTGCTTGTTCCCGCTGGTCGTGTACGCCAGGTAGAACCAGATGCCCAGGAAGTACATGACCTCGCAGGCCTGCCAGACCAGGAAGTCCCGCCAGCGCGGCCGGGCCAGCACCGCGAGCGGGATCAGCCACAGCACGTACTGCGGCGAGTAGACCTTGTTGGTCAGGACGAACGCCGCGACCACCAGGAACGCCAGCTGGGCGAAGCGCGGCCGCCGCGGCGCCATCACCCCGAGCGCCCAGATCCCCGCGCAGGCCAGCAGCATGAGCACGATCGCGTACGTGTTGACCGCCTCCGGCTCCAGGCGCTCACCGGTGCGCTGCGTGATGATCAGCCAGAGCGAACCGAAGTCGACGTCCCGCTCCTGGCTGAACGTGTAGAACTTCTTCCAGCCCTCCGGCGCGAGCAGCATCACCGGCACGTTCACCACCAGCCAGGAGCCCGCCGAGCCCAGCAGCGCCAGGCCGAACTCCCGCCACTTCCAGGCCCGCCAGCAGATCACGAGCAGCGGCCCGAGCAGCAGGGCCGGGTAGAGCTTGGCCGCCGTGGCGAGCCCCAGCAGGATGCCGAAGGCCAGTGCGCGCCCGCGCGACCACATGAGCATCGCGGCGGCCGTGAGGGCCACCGCGAGCAGGTCCCAGTTGATGGTGGCCGTCAGTGCCAGCGCGGGGGCCAGGGCGACGAGCAGGCCGTCCCAGGGCCGGTGCCGGTGCGTGCGCGCGACGCAGACGGCCAGCACGACGGCGCAGACCATCAGCATGCCGGAGTTGACCATCCAGTAGACCTGCTCGCGGTGCATCAGGTCGCCGCCGCCCGGCGTCAGCCAGGCCGCGACCTCCATGAACAGGCCGGTGAGCACGGGGTACTCCAGGTACTCCATGTCCCCGCTGAGCCGGTCGAAGTACGGGATGAGCCCGTCGGAGAAGCCCCGCCCGACGAACAGGTGCGGGATGTCCGAGTAGCACGCGTGCGTGTACTGCGAGCTGCTGCCGCGGAACCAGGCCCAGTCGTAGCAGGGCACCTTCTGGACCATGCCGAGCGCGAACATCCCGATGGCGACGAGGGCGACGACGCGCACGGGGGTGAGGGCGCTGCCGCCCACCCGCGCCCAGCGTCCGATCGGGCCTCCGATCAGCTCGCTGCCCACGGCGGCGATCTCGTCGCGACGGGTGGGGTGGACGACCGGCCTCTCCGGGGGAGAAGTGGTCTTCTGGTGGCTCGGCATGGGGGACATCCTGCCGTACGGGGCTGTGGACCGGGCGGGCCTGTGGACAGCGCCGCCCTTGTGGAAAATCCCGTCACCCGCCCGTGGCCGCACGGACCACGCCACCCGTGGCCCGTGAGCCGCGCCGCCCGCGCCCCCACGAGCCGCGCCACCCGTGGCCGGCGCGCGGGAGGGGGTGGGGAACGGCGGAGGGCCGCCGCCCCGGACGCGTACAGCCTCGTACGCGTCCCGGGGCGGCGGCCCTCGACGGGAACCTCGCCGCGCGGCCGTCAGCCGCTGGGGAACCAGCCCCCGTTGTTGCCGTTGCCGTTGTTGCCGCCGTTGGCGTTGCCCCCGGTCGGCGTCGGCGGCGGACTCTGGCCGCCCTGGCCGTTGGTGTTGCCCCCGGTGTCGGTGGCTCCGCCGTCCTGGCCGGTGTTCGTGCCACCGCCGTCCTGGCCGCCGTTGTTGTGGCAGTCCCAGTCGAAGGGGCCGCAGGACTCGGTCGGGCCCGGGGAGGGCTTCGAGGGCGTCGGGGACGGCGAGCTCGGCGGCGGGCTCGACGGCTCCGAGGGCGAGGGCGTCGGGGACGGGGTCGGCTTCGGGCTGGAGGCGCCGCCGCCGTACACCGCCTCTCCGAGCGGCTCGGGGTCGGGGAAGTCCATGACCTTCTGGCCCTTCAGGGCGCCGGTCATGTAGTCGTGCCAGATCCGCGAGGGGAACGACGAACCGTGGATCTTCGGCTGGTTGCCCGTGCCGAACATCTCCTCGAACTTGCGGCTCTTGTTGTTCGCGTCGTCGTCGAAGCGGTACATGTCGATGGCGGTCGACAGCTGCGGCGTGTAGCCGACGAACCAGGCGGACTTGTTGCCGTCCGTGGTACCGGTCTTGCCCGCCGCCTCACGGCCGTCGAGCCTGGCCTTCGTACCGGTGCCCTTCTCCACGACGTCCTTCAGCACGTCCGTGACGTTGCCTGCGACGGCCTCCGAGAAGGCGCTCTTCGGCTGGTCCTTGTGCTCGTAGATCGTCGCGCCCTCGTGCTCGACCTTGGTGACCGAGTACGGGTCGCGCTGTTCACCGTTGGCCGCGAACGTCCCGTACGCGCCCGCCATGCGGATCGTGCTGGGGTGGTCGATGCCGAGGGAGAACGAGGGGACGTTCGCCTTGGACAGCGTGTCGTCGCGCAGTCCGGCGGCGACGGCCGCCTCGCGGACCTTGCTGATGCCCACGTCCATGCCCAGCTGCACGTACGGCGAGTTGGCCGACTTCTCCATGGCCTCGCGCAGCGTGATGTCCGGGTAGGACTGGTCGTCGTCGTTGGTCTGGAGCCACTCGCCGCCCTTCTCGTCGCGCCAGACCGAGCGGTCGTAGTTCTTGATCTTGAGCTTGTTCTTGCCGTTGTAGCGGCTCTTGTCCGGGTCGACGATCGTGCGCTGGTCCTCGCCCTGGTCCGGGGGTCCGTTGGGGTCCCGGACGCCGCTGCTGAGGGCCGCGGCGAGCACGAACGGCTTGAACGTCGAGCCGACCTGGGCGCCGGTCTCGTCGGCGTTGTTCGTGTAGTGCCTGGTGGCGTCGGCGCCGCCGTAGATGGCGACGATGGCACCGGTGCGCGGGTCGATCGAGGCGCCGCCGAACTGGACGTGCGTGTCCGTCTTCGGCCGCTTCTTCGGGTCGATGTACTCCTTGTAGACGGCCTTGACGGCCGTCTCCATCGCCCCGATCTTCTTCTTGTCGAAGGTCGTATGGATCTCGTAGCCGCCGCGCGACAGGGCCTGGGCGTCGATGCCGCGGTCGTTGCTGTTGAGGAAGTTCGCCTTGGCGAGGCTCACCAGGTAGCCCGTCTGCCCCCCGAGCTGCGCGTTCGCCGTCGGCGTCTTGGGCATGGGGAACTGGGTGAACTTCGCGCGCTCCGCGGCCGTCAGGTGGCCGTCCTTGACCATCTCGCCGAGGATCCAGCTCCAGCGCTTGGTCGCGCGCTCGGTGTTGTCCTTCGGCGTGGCGCTCGGGTCGACGTCCACCGCGCCGGCCGGGTCGTAGTACGTGGCGCCCTTGAGCAGCGACGCCAGGAAGGCGCACTGGCTCGGGTTCAGCTCACTGGCGTTCTTGCCGTAGTACGTGCGCGCCGCGGCCTGGATGCCGTAGGCACCGCGCCCGTAGTACGACGTGTTCAGATAGCCCTCCATGATCTTGGGCTTATCCATGTCGGTCCCGACCTTTATGGAGATGAAGAGCTCCTTGAACTTCCGGCTCAGGGTCTGCGACTGGTCGCCGAGCCGGGCGTTCTTCACGTACTGCTGGGTGATGGTCGAGCCACCCTGCGTCTGGCCGCCCTTGGCCATGTTGAACACGGCACGGGCGATGCCCATCGGGTCGACGCCCTTGTCCGTGCGGAACGTCTTGTTCTCCGCGGAGATCACGGCGTTCTGCATGGCGGCGGGGATCTGCTCGATCGGGATGATCTGCCGGTTGACCTCGCCACCGGTCGAGGCCATGACCGTGCCGTCCGCGTAGTAGTAGACGTTGTTCTGCGCCTGCGCGGCCTTGTCCGGGTCGGGCACCTCGACCAGGGCGTACGCGATCGTCGCCGCGCCCATCAGCGAGCCCAGGAACAGGAAGCACAGCCCGCTGGCCAGCTTCCAGGACGGCAGCCAGCGCTTCCAGCCGTACTTGTCGTGGCGCGGGTAGTCGATCAGCCGCTTCTTGCCCGGCCGTCCACCACGCCCCGGGCCGCGGCCGCCCCCGGGTCCGCTTCCGCGGCCCCCGCCGTGACCGCGTCCGGGGCCTCCGGGGCCCCCACGGCCGCCGTCGGCGGCGCGTCGGCGCCCTCCTCGCTTGGCGGCCCTGCGGGCCTCGGCACGGCCTCCGTAGGGGCGTTCCTGGCCGTACGGGTCTGAGGGGGATCCCGTACTGGCTTCCCGTGCCTGGGGTGCCGCCCGACGGCCCGAGGGCTGCTGGGCGGCTCGCCTGGCCGCGGCGCGTCCGCCGCCTTGCGGCTGCGGCGGTTTGCGACGGTGCTCGCTCATCGAACGACTACTCCTCGGGCAGGCGAGTGACGCCTGGAAACGGCAGTGAGTTCCTGTCCCCCCGAAACACGGACGAGCTCTGGCGGAGGCCCGTCCGTCCTGCAGCCGGTACACCCAGGCGACCTCGCCCCCCTGGCGTCGCTGGAGTCCCGGCGGTCTGCATGCCGCACAGACTACGCACGGTCAAAACCCCCCGAGGCTCGAAGTTCACCCCATTTCAGGCAAGTCCATTGCTGCGAATTGACGATGTGATTCCGTTCACGACCTTCCCCCTTGTCCCGGCAGGGGTCGCGTTCTATCGTCAGGATGTATCGAGTCGATACATCAGTACGGCATAAAGAGCCGGGGCGACGAAGGAGGAGGACCATGAGCAGGCGCTCGGGCATCCTCGAGTTCGCCGTCCTCGGCCTGCTCCGCGAGGCCCCGATGCACGGGTACGAGCTGCGCAAGCGGCTCAACACCTCGCTGGGGATCTTCCGGGCCTTCAGCTACGGGACCCTCTACCCCTGCCTCAAGACGCTGGTCGCCAACGGCTGGTTGATCGAGGAACCGGGCAGCGGACCCGAGGACGCGCTCGCCGCTTCACTCGCAGGACGCCGCGCCAAGATCGTCTACCGATTGACGGCGGAGGGGAAGGAGCACTTCGAGGAGCTCCTCTCCCACACCGGTCCTGACACCTGGGAGGACGAGAACTTCGCCGCCCGCTTCGCCTTCTTCGGCCAGACGGAGCGCGACGTGCGGATGCGTGTTCTGGAGGGGCGCCGCAGCCGGCTGGAGGAGCGCCTGGAGAAGATGCGCGCCTCCCTGGCCCGCACGCGCGAGCGGCTGGACGACTACACGCTCGAACTGCAGCGGCACGGCATGGAGTCCGTGGAGCGCGAAGTGCGCTGGCTGAACGAGCTCATCGAGAGCGAGCGGGCGGGACGGGACCGGAGAAGTCCGGACCCCGGGGGCCCTGCCGCTCAGCAGGACAACACATCTGGAGAGACGGGCGGCCTGCCCCGGCACGGGGGCAGTACCCCGCCGGATCCGTCCGACGACACCACCAAGTGAGGCCCTGCGACCCGCAGGGCTTCGTCGAGATCACACAGGGAGCAACCGGAATGGGTTCGGTTCGCGTAGCCATCGTCGGCGTGGGCAACTGCGCCGCCTCGCTGGTGCAGGGCGTCGAGTACTACAAGGACGCCGACCCGGCGGGCAAGGTGCCGGGTCTGATGCACGTCCAGTTCGGCGACTACCACGTCAAGGACGTCGAGTTCGTGGCCGCCTTCGATGTCGACGCCAAGAAGGTCGGCCTCGACCTCGCCGACGCCATCGGTGCCAGCGAGAACAACACCATCAAGATCTGTGACGTCCCCAACACGGGCATCACGGTCCAGCGCGGCCACACCCTGGACGGTCTCGGCAAGTACTACCGCCAGACCATCGAGGAGTCCTCCGAGGCGCCGGTCGACATCGTCCAGACCCTCAAGGACAAGCAGGTCGACGTCCTCGTCTGCTACCTGCCCGTCGGCTCCGAGGACGCGGCGAAGTACTACGCCCAGTGCGCCATCGACGCCAAGGTCGGCTTCGTCAACGCCCTCCCGGTCTTCATCGCCGGCACCAAGGAGTGGGCGGACAAGTTCACCGAGGCCGGTGTCCCGATCGTCGGTGACGACATCAAGTCGCAGGTCGGCGCGACCATCACGCACCGCGTCATGGCGAAGCTGTTCGAGGACCGGGGCGTCATCCTGGACCGCACGATGCAGCTGAACGTCGGCGGCAACATGGACTTCAAGAACATGCTCGAGCGCGAGCGCCTGGAGTCCAAGAAGATCTCCAAGACGCAGGCCGTCACCTCGCAGATCCCCGACCGCGAGCTGGGCGAGAAGAACGTCCACATCGGCCCGTCGGACTACGTCGCGTGGCTCGACGACCGCAAGTGGGCGTACGTGCGCCTCGAGGGCCGCGCCTTCGGCGACGTCCCGCTGAACCTGGAGTACAAGCTCGAGGTGTGGGACTCCCCGAACTCCGCGGGCGTCATCATCGACGCGGTGCGCGCCGCGAAGATCGCCATGGACCGCGGCATCGGCGGCCCGATCCTCTCCGCGTCCTCGTACTTCATGAAGTCCCCGCCGGTCCAGTACTTCGACGACGAGGCCCGCGAGAACGTCGAGAAGTTCATCAAGGGCGAGGTCGAGCGCTGAGCTCCGACTGAGTGAGGAGCGCTCCGGCGCCCCTTCCCCGTCCCGCCGTCGAGGGTCCCCGTGGTGTATGCCCGGGGGCCCTCTTCGTGTGTGACCCTTGCTGCCATGCCTGTCGTGCGTGATCTGCGGGTACTCCTGCGCCAGTTGAACTTCCGCCGCCTGCTCGCCGTCCGGCTGCTGTCGCAGTCCGCCGACGGCGTCTACCAGGTCGCCCTGGCCACGTACGTCGTCTTCTCGCCGGAGAAGCAGGCCTCGCCGGCCGCGATCGCCTCCGCCATGGCGGTGCTCCTGCTGCCGTACTCCATCGTGGGCCCGTTCGCCGGAGTCCTGCTCGACCGCTGGCAGCGCCGCCAGGTCTTCCTGTACGGCAACCTGCTGCGGGCCGTCCTGGCGTCCGCGACCGCGCTGCTGATCGTCAGCCCGGTGCCCGAGTGGCTCTTCTACGCCTCCGCCCTGGCCGTCACGGCCGTCAACCGGTTCGTCCTGGCCGGGCTCTCGGCGGCACTGCCGCGGGTCGTCGACGACGAGCGGCTGGTGCTGGCCAACTCCCTCTCGCCCACGGCCGGGACGCTGGCCGCGGTGGCCGGCGGCGGCCTGGCCTTCGCGGTGCGCGTGGTGATCTCCGACTCGGACGCCGCGGTGGTCCTGCTCGGCGCGACGCTCTACCTCTGCTCGGCCCTGCTGTCACTGCGGATGAGCCGGGAACTGCTCGGCCCCGACCCGGAGTTGGTGCAGCCCCGGCTGACGGCGGCGCTGGCCTCCACGGCGCGCGGCCTGCGGGACGGGCTCCGGCACCTGGCGGAGCGCCGGGAGGCGGCCCGGGCGCTGGGGGCGATGACGCTGGTCCGCTTCTGCTACGGCGCGCTGACCGTGATGGTGCTGATGCTCTGCCGGTACGCCTGGAGCTCGACGGACGCCCACGGGATGGCGCTGCTCGGGGTGGCCGTCGGGGTCTCGGGGGCCGGGTTCTTCGCGGCGGCGCTGGTCTCCCCCTGGGCGGTCGGCAGGATCGGCCGGTTCGGCTGGATGACCCTGTGCGCCGGGGCGGCCGCGGTCCTGGTCCCCGCGCTGGGACTGTCCTTCGCCCCCGCCCCCGTGCTGGTCGCGGCCTTCGTCCTCGGGGTGGTCACCCAGGGCACGAAGATCGCCACCGACACCGCCGTGCAGACCGCCGTGGACGACGCCTACCGCGGGCGGGTCTTCTCGCTCTACGACGTGCTCTTCAACGTCGCCTTCGTGGGCGCGGCGGCGGTGGCGGCGCTGATGCTGCCGCCCGACGGGCGCTCGGTGACGCTCCTGTCGTTCGTGGCGCTGCTCTACGCGGCGGTGGCCGTGACCCTGGCCCGTTGGAGACGTGTTGACGCGGTGCTATAGCGTGCCCGCGTCAAAACCACGCTGACGTTCCTCAGGGGGACCCGCATGACCCACCCGCCGCAGCAAGGCCCCGGCCCCTACGGCCAGCAGCCCTATCCGCCGCAGCAGCCGCAGCAGCCCCAGCCCGGCTACGGCTACCCGCAGCAGCCCCAGCAGCCGTACCCCCCGCAGGGCCAGGTGCCCCCGCAGCAGCAGTGGGGCGCGCCGCAGGGCCAGCAGCAGTGGGGCGCGCCGCCGCCCCCGCCGGCCCCGGGCCGCAAGATGAGCATCAAGACGATGTTCCGCATCGGCTTCGCCGTCGTCGCGGTCATAGTCCTGGCCGTCGTCTGGTTCATGAGCCGCGACGACGCCGACCAGGCCGAGGCGGGCGACTGCCTCAAGAACAACGGCTCCACCTCCGCACCCGACCTCCAGGTGGTCGAGTGCGGCGACACCAAGGCCGAGTACAAGGTCGTCGAGGTCATCAAGGACACCCTGGACAAGGAGCGCTGCCAGGGGAAGTCGGACATCGGCTACTACGAGCAGACCAGCGGCTCGCGGCGCCACGCGGGCAAGCAGTTCGTGCTCTGCCTGAACGAGATCAAGAAGTAGCCGGTCCCACCGGGCGGTGTTTCACGTGAAACACCGCCCCTCGGGCACATCCGGCAGCAGGACCCGGCGCCATGTTTCACGTGAAACATGGCGCCGTTTCACGCTCAGTCCTGCGCGGCCCACCAGTCCTTGAGCGCGGTCACGGCCGCCTCGTGCTCCATCGGGCCGTTCTCCAGCCTCAGCTCCAGCAGGAACGTGTACGCCTGGCCGATCGCCGGGCCGGGGCCGATGCCCAGGATCTCCATGATCTGGTTGCCGTCCAGGTCGGGACGGATCGCGTCCAGCTCCTCCTGCTCCTGCAGCTCGGCGATCCGGGTCTCCAGACCGTCGTACGCGCGCGAGAGTGCGCTGGCCTTGCGCTTGTTGCGGGTGGTGCAGTCGGAGCGGGTGAGCTTGTGCAGCCGGGACAGCAGCGGCCCGGCGTCCCGGACGTAGCGGCGCACCGCCGAGTCGGTCCACTCCCCGGTGCCGTAGCCGTGGAAGCGCAGGTGCAGCTCCACCAGCCGCGAGACGTCCCTGACCATCTCGTTGGAGTACTTCAGCGCCGTCATGCGCTTCTTGGTCATCTTGGCGCCCACCACCTCGTGGTGGTGGAAGGAGACCCGGCCGTCCTTCTCGAAGCGACGGGTGCGCGGCTTGCCGATGTCGTGCAGCAGCGCGGCCAGGCGCAGCACCAGGTCAGGACCGTCCTCCTCCAGGTCGATGGCCTGGTCGAGGACGGTCAGCGAGTGCTCGTAGACGTCCTTGTGGCGGTGGTGCTCGTCGCTCTCGAGACGCAGGGCGGGCAGCTCGGGGAGCACGCGCTCGGCGAGGCCGGTCTCGACGAGCAGCGACAGGCCCTTGCGCGGGTGCGCGGAGAGCAGCAGTTTGTTGAGCTCGTCACGCACCCGCTCGGCGGAGACGATCTCGATGCGCTCGGCCATCTCCGTCATCGCCGTGACGACCTCGGGGGCCACCTCGAAGTCGAGCTGGGCGGCGAACCGGGCGGCGCGCATCATGCGCAGAGGGTCGTCGGAGAAGGACTCCTCGGGCGTCCCGGGCGTGCGCAGCACCCGCTCGGCCAGGTCCTCGAGGCCGCCGTGCGGGTCGATGAACTCCTTCTCGGGCAGCGCCACGGCCATGGCGTTGACCGTGAAGTCGCGCCGCACGAGGTCCTGCTCGATGGAGTCGCCGTAGGAGACCTCGGGCTTGCGGGAGGTGCGGTCGTACGCCTCGGAGCGGTACGTCGTCACCTCGATCTGGTAGCCGTCCTTCTGGGAGCCCACCGTGCCGAAGGCGATCCCCACGTCCCAGACGGAGTCGGCCCACGGGCGCACGATCCTCAGCACGTCCTCGGGGCGGGCGTCCGTGGTGAAGTCCAGGTCGTTGCCGAGCCGGCCCAGCAGCGCGTCCCGCACCGAGCCGCCGACGAGCGCGAGGCTGAAGCCCGCCTCCTTGAAGCGGCGGGCGAGGTCGTCGGCGACAGGGGACACGCGCAGTAGTTCGCTGACCGCGCGGCGTTGCACCTGGCTCAGTGCGGGCAGCGCGGTCATCGGGTTGTCTTCGTTGGCGTTCGGCACAACAGGAAAGGGTACGTGGCCCGGCCCCGGGCGGCGTCCTGGTTATCGGGCCGGCGGGAACCCGCTCTTCCGATCATGTGGAGCAGTCCGCAGCACTTCGCCACAGCGGCGCTCGTTACCATGCGTGGACGCACAACCGACGACCACTGACGACGAGGGACGGGCGAGCGCGTGGCCGAGGCGGCAGACTTCCAGGGGACGGCTCCCTCTCCTGCCCGCCGGTGGCTGCGGCGCACAGCCGCCCTCCTGGCCGGAGCGCCGCTCCTGGCCGGGCTCGCACCGGGCGCCACGACGCCCGCCGCGGCGGCGGAGGAGGGCTCCGGCTCCCGCACGGTCGAGGTGACGCTGAACTCCCTCGCCCCGAGCACCCCGGTCAAGAACGACACCCTGACCATCAGCGGCACGGTGACCAACCAAGGCAAGGAGCCGATCGACTCCGCGCACGTGGACCTGCGGGTCGGCCAGCGGCTCTCCGGACGTGACGCGATCGACAGCACGGCGTCCCGCAAGGGCTACGCGGGCGGCAGCGACGGCGCCCCGCTCGGCGGCTACACCGTCAAGATCCCCAAGCTGCCGGCCGGCATCAGCCAGGACTTCACCCTGAACGTGCCCGTCAGCAAGCTGGACCTGGGCGCCGACGGCGTCTACCAGCTGGGCGTCTCACTGTCGGGCCGGACGCCCGGCGACGGGGAGCAGGTGCTGGGCATCCAGCGGACGTTCCTCCCCTGGCAGCCCGAAGCCGCCGAGAAGAAGACGCAGGTCAGCTTTGTCTGGCCGCTGATCTCGACCTCGCACCTGTCGGCGCGGACGGGATCGGACGACCAGCAGACGCCGGTCTTCGAGGACGACGGCCTGGCGGCCGAACTGGCCCCCGGGGGCCGCCTGGACCAGCTGGTCTCGCTGGGCGCCGCGCTCCCGGTCACCTGGGTCGTCGACCCCGACCTGCTGGCCACGGTCGACGCCATGACCCGTACGTACCGGGTGAGGACCGGGGAGACCACGGTCGCGGGCCGCAACCAGTCCGTCGCCAAGCAGTGGCTGGCCTCCCTGGAGACCGCGATCCAGGGCCGCAAGGTCGTGGCACTGCCCTTCGCCGACCCCGACCTGGCCTCCCTCGCCCACAAGGGCAAGGAGGTGTCGGGCTCGCTCAGCCACCTCCAGCCCGCCACCAAGGTCGCCGAGACGACGGTCGAGACGATCCTGCACGTCACCCCGTCCACGGACTTCGCCTGGCCGGTCGACGGGGCGCTCGACCCGGCGATCGTGGACGTGGCGACCTCCGCGGGGGCCCACAAGGTGATCTCCCGCAGCGACAGCCTGCGCGACGACGTCGGGTACACGCCCACCGCGGCCCGGCCCATCGGCGGCGGCACCACCGCCGTCGTCGCCGACGCGGGCCTCTCCATCGCCTTCCAGGGCGACATGACGCGGGCGGGCAGCTCCACCCTCGCGGTGCAGAAGTTCCTGGCGCAGACCCTCGCCATCACCCAGGAGGAGCCGGACAAGCAGCGCAGCATCGTGGTCGCGCCCCAGCGGATGCCGACCACGGCCCAGATCCAGTCCATGGTCAGCGCCCTGACCGGGCTGACCACGCTGCGCTGGACCCAGCCCCAGGACCTCCTCGCGGCCGCCGCGGCCAAGCCGGACGCGGGCGCCACCACGCGCGTGCCGCCCGCCTCCCGCTACCCGGAGCGGCTGCGCGACTCCGAACTGCCGGTCCAGGCGTTCCGGGACATGCGCACCACCCAGGACACCCTGGACAACTTCAAGGTGATCCTGACCGCCGCGTACCGTGTGGTGACGCCCTTCGGGAACGCGATCAACCGCGAGATGTCCACGTCCTGGCGCGACCGCTCGATCGAGGCCAAGGCCTACCGCGACTCCGTGCAGCAGTACCTGGAGAGCCTCACCGACGAGGTGAAGCTCATCGACAAGTCGGACCTCATGTTCTCCGGGCGCAGCGCCACCATCCCGGTGACCGTCCAGAACAAGCTGGTCCAGGGCATCGACCACCTGGTGCTCCAACTGCGCTCCACCAAGCCCACCCGGCTGAAGTTCGACGACGGCCGGGCGGTCTCCGAGCAACCGGTGCGCATCGACGGCGGACACAGCCAGTCCGTGAAGTTCACCGCCTCGGCCAACGCCAACGGCCCGGTCTCGATGATCGCCCAGCTGTACACCGAGGACGGCAAGCCCTACGGCCAGCCCATGACGTTCACCGTCAAGGTCTCGGAGATCACCCCCACGGTGATGCTCGTCATCGCCGGCGGTGTCCTGCTCCTGGTGCTCGCGGGCATCAGGATGTACACCCAGCGCAAGAACGCCGTCGCACGTGGGGCGGCCTCCGAGGCCGCCGGAGCGGCCGACGGTCCGCCGGACGGCGAACCCGGGCAGCCGAGTGACCCGACCCCTGACACCGGGCCGGAAAGCGGCAACCCGTCCGGCCCGGGTGAGAAGGTGGACCGTTGAGCGATGTGAACCGTTGAACGCAGCCGTGGCCGCTCGGCCGGGGACGATGAGGTGGGGTAACCATGAACGCGCCGTACGACGGTGACCGCGGCCAGGGCGCGGGCAGCGGCAGTGCGCCCGCCGGGGACGTTCCCCCGGTGTACCCGCCGGCGGGTCAGGTGCCTCCGCCCGCGGGGCAGGTGCCGCCCCCCGCGCCGCCGCCGGTGCCGGACCCGTACGTACAGGACGCCTACGACCACGACCCGTACCGGGCCCACGACCTCTCCGCCCAGGACCCCGTGACCGAGGCGCTCTACGACCGGGCCGCGCACCCGCCCCCGCCGCCCGGCACCTACCAGGACCCCCAGGCGCTCTACCAGCAGCCGCAGGCCCAGCAGTACGCCCCGGACCCGCGGCTCTGGGCGCAGACCCCGCCCCCCGAGCCGGACGGCCCCTCGCGCCACCTGCCGTACGGGGACGACGCGCGCACCGTGCAGTTCACCGGGGTCGACGACCTGGTGACCCGGGCGGGCGAGGACGAGCCGGAGACGGACGCCTTCGCGCACCTGTACCGGGACCAGCAGGCGCCCGGGCAGGTGCCCGCGCCCGCGGCCCCGCCGGAGCCGGAGCCCGCCGCGGCGCCGAAGAAGACCGGCCGCGCCGCCGGGCTGCTCAAGTCCAGCGCCGTGATGGCCGCGGGCACCCTGGTGTCCCGGCTGACCGGCTTCGTACGCTCCGCCCTGATCGTCTCCGCGCTCGGCGTCGGCCTGCTCGGCGACACCTTCCAGGTCGTCTACCAGATCCCGACGATGATCTACATCCTCACCGTCGGCGGCGGCCTCAACTCGGTGTTCGTACCGCAGCTCGTGCGCTCCATGAAGGAGGACGACGACGGCGGCGAGGCGTACGCCAACCGGCTGCTGACCCTCGTCATGGTCGCCCTGGGCGTGCTCACCGTCCTCGGCATCGTCTTCGCGCCCCAGCTGGTGCGGGTGATGTCGGTGCCGGTCGCCAACAACCCGGCGGCCACCGACGTCGGCGTGACCCTGCTGCGCTACTTCCTGCCCTCGATCTTCTTCATGGGCGTCCACGTGGTGATGGGCCAGATCCTCAACGCCCGCGGCAAGTTCGGCGCGATGATGTGGACCCCGGTCCTCAACAACATCGTCATCATCGCCACGCTGGGCATGTTCATCGGCGTCTACGGCAGCTTCTCCACCTCGGGGATGACCCCGGAGACCATCCCGCCGCAGGCCGAGCGCCTGCTCGGCGTGGGTGTGCTGCTCGGCCTGGTCGTCCAGGCGGTGGCGATGATCCCCTACCTGCGCGAGACCGGCTTCCGGCTGCGCCCGCGGTTCGACTGGAAGGGCCACGGCCTGGGCAAGGCCGCCAAGCTCGCCAAGTGGACCATCCTGTTCGTCCTCGCCAACCAGGCGGGCGCCCTCGTGGTGATCCAGCTGGCCACCGCCGCCACGGTCGACGACCCGGACAACGCGGGCATCGGCTTCGCCGCCTACGCCAACGCCCAGCTCATCTGGGGCCTGCCGCAGGCCATCATCACCGTCTCGCTGATGGCGGCCCTGCTGCCCCGGCTGTCCCGCTCCGCCCACGACGGCGACACCGGGGCCGTGCGCGACGACATCTCCCAGGGCCTGCGCACCACCGCCGTCGCGATCGTGCCGATCGCCTTCGGCTTCCTCGCCCTGGGCGTGCCGATGTGCACCCTGATCTTCGGCTCCTCCGGCTCCGGCGCCACCAACATGGGCTACATGCTGATGGCCTTCGGCCTCGGCCTGATCCCGTACTCGATCCAGTACGTCGTGCTGCGCGCCTTCTACGCCTACGAGGACACGCGCACGCCGTTCTACAACACGGTCATCGTCGCGGTGATGAACGCCGCCGCCGCGGCGGTCTGCTACCTGGTGCTGCCCACCCGCTGGGCCGTCACCGGTATGGCGGCCGCCTACGGCCTCGCGTACGCCATCGGCGTGGGCGTCGCCTGGCGCCGGCTGCGCAAGCGGCTCGGCGGCGACCTGGACGGCACGCGCGTCGTGCGTACGTACGCACGGCTCTCCATCGCCTCGGTGCCCGCCGCGATTCTCGCCGGAGCCGCCGGGTACGCGGTCCTGCAGGGCCTCGGCCGAGGTGCCCTCGGCTCGCTGGCGGCGCTGGTCGTGGGCGGAGCCGTACTGCTGGGCGTGTTCTTCGTCGCCGCGAAGCGCATGCGCATCGAGGAGATGAACGCGATGGTCGGAATGGTGCGCGGGCGCCTCGGGCGCTAGGGATCCGCTCCCTCGCACAACCTTCGTCCGCCGCTGTGTGTCGTGCATAGCGCCGGACTGTGGGCACAATTGGCATGGCTGTTGGACATGCGCAACGGATGGGGAGGCAGGGAACGACGGTGGCGGAACGTAGCACGGCTGCCGTCGACGTGGCCGACAACAGCGGTGACGACCCGCTGACCGCCAAGGCGGACGCGGCCACGACCGACGGGGTGGCGAAGACGCAGGAAGCAGCGGACGAGACCGCACAGGACACGGGCAGCGAACGCCGCGGCGGCGAGCAGCCCGGCATCGCCACGCCCGAGCTCCACAGTGGCCACAAGCTCGCCAGACGCTACCGCCTGGAGGAGTGCGTCACCCGTCTGGACGGTTTCAGCAGCTGGCGTGCCGTCGACGAGAAACTGCGCCGTGCCGTCGGCGTGCACATCCTCCCGGCCGACCACCCCAGGGCCCGCTCGGTGCTGGCCGCGGCCCGCTCCGCCGCGCTGCTGGGGGACCCCCGCTTCGTGCAGGTCCTGGACGCGGTCGAGGAGAACGACCTCGTCTACGTGGTCCACGAGTGGCTGCCCGACGCCACCGAGCTGACCGCGCTGCTCGCGGCCGGCCCGCTGGAGGCCCACGACGCGTACCAGCTGGTCAGCCAGATCTCCCAGGCGATGGCCGCGGCGCACCGCGAGGGGCTGGCGCACCTGCGGCTGACCCCCAGCGCGGTGCTGCGCAGCTCCACCGGCCAGTACCGCATCCGCGGCCTCGCGGTGAACGCGGCGCTGCGCGGGATCACCACCGAACGGCCGCAGCGCGCGGACACCGAGGCGATCGGCGCCCTGCTGTACGCGGCGCTGACGCAGCGCTGGCCGTACGAGAGCGACGCCTACGGCCTCTCCGGGCTGCCCAAGGGCGTCGGCCTGATCGCCCCCGACCAGGTGCGGGCGGGGGTCCACCGGGGCCTGTCCGAGGTCGCCATGCGGGCGCTGGCCAACGACGGGGCGACCGCCTCGCGCCAGGAGCCGCCCTGCACCACCCCGGACGAGCTGTCGAAGGCCGTGACGGCGATGCCGCGCATCAAGCCGCCGGAGCCGACCTTCCCCACTCCTCCGGAGTACCAGCACACGACGTACCAGCAGGGCACCTACGGACGGCCCCCGGCGCGTCCGGCGGCCGCCGCCCAGCCGGTCATGGCCCCGCCCGCCCCGCTGCAGAGCCGTACCGGGAAGGCCCTCAAGTGGGCCGTCTCCGCGCTGCTCATCGCGGCACTGGGCCTGGGCAGCTGGCAGGTGGCCGACAAGCTCCTGGACCGGGACAAGGGCGCCGAGCAGCAGAACACCCAGACGACCCCCGGCAGCGTGAACAAGCCCGCGCCGGAGTCCGGCAAGCCGGTGGCGATCGTCGGCGCCAAGGACTTCGACCCCCTCGGTGACGGCTCGGAGAAGCCCCAGGAGATAAGCAAGGCCTACGACGGCGACCCCAGCACGTTCTGGCCCACCGACGGCTACTACAACGCGAAGTTCGGCAGTCTCAAGGCGGGCGTCGGCATCATCCTGGACCTGGGCAAGGAGCAGCAGGTCGGGAACGTGGACGTCACCTTCCTCGGTGGCGACACCTCCGCGGAGCTCCGGACGGCCCCGGCCGGTTCCTCCTCCGCCCCCGGCCGCCCGGACGGCTTCGACAAGGTCGCCTCCGGATCCGGCTCGAAGGTGTCCCTCAAGCCCGGCAAGCCGGTGAAGACGCGGTACGTTCTCGTCTGGCTGACCAAGCTTCCGCAGAGCGACGGCAGTTACCGCGGCAAGATCTCCGACATCAAGATCACCAGCTGACGGGATCTCAGGGGAGGGGGCTCACCGTTGGACGACGCCACGACCGGCGCCGCGAGCGATCAGGAGCTGCTGGCCCGCCACGTGGCCGGCGACCCGGACGCCTTCGGTGAGCTCGTACGCCGGCACCGCGACCGGCTCTGGGCCGTGGCCCTGCGCACGCTGGGGGACCGCGAGGAGGCCGCTGACGCCGTCCAGGACGCCCTCGTCTCGGCGTTCCGGGCCGCCCACACCTTCCGCGGCCAGTCGGCCGTCACGACCTGGCTCCACCGCATCACGGTGAACGCCTGCCTCGACCGGGCGCGCAAGGCCGCCTCGCGCAAGACCTCACCGGTGGACGACACGGAACGCCTGGAGCAGCTGCTCGAACCCCATGAGTCCGCCGAGGCCCCCGCCGAGCGCGAGGACCTCCACCGCCAGCTGCTGGCCGCGCTGGCCAAGCTGCCCGTCGACCAGCGGGCGGCGCTGGTGCTGGTCGACATGCAGGGCTATCCGGTTGCCGAGGCGGCCGAGGTCCTGGACGTACCGACCGGAACGGTGAAGAGCCGCTGCGCGCGGGGCCGGGCCCGGCTGCTGCCGATGCTCACTCATCTGCGCGAGGGGACGGTGGATAACCAGCGTCCCGGTGGGGGAAGGAACCGGACGCCGGGGACATCCGTCCCATCGGCGTCGGAGACAAGCGTCTCGGAGACCAGGGTCAAGGGATCGGACGATCCCGCTGCTGTGAAGGGCGGAGGTGGGCGCGCGTGACTTCCACGACCGGCACGACTCAGCACCCGGACGTCTCGGAGATCTCCGACCTCACCGAGGGGCTGCTCTCTCCGGCCCGCTCGGCCGACGTGCGCCGGCACCTCGACGACTGCGGCCTGTGCAGCGACGTACGGACCTCCCTGGAGGAGATCCGGGGGCTGCTCGGGACGCTGCCCGGCCCCTCCCGGATGCCCGCCGAGATCGCGGGCCGCATCGACGCCGCCCTCGCGGCGGAGGCGCTGCTCAACGCCACCGCGCCCGAGGAGCCCGTCGATGTTTCACGTGAAACAGCGGTCGCGGCCCTCGCTCCGGCCCCGTCAGAGGACCGCCCCTCGGGACACGCGCGGGGAGCCACTGGCCCCGGCCGGAGCCGCCCGGCGCGCCGACGCCGCCGGGTCGCCGTCCTCGGCGCGGCCTTCGGGGTCGCCGCCGTGGGCGCCACCGTGCTCTTCCTCCAGGGCGTCACCCCCTCCTCGGACCCCGGGGCCAGCAAGAAGGCGTACAGCACGAGCGCCGAAGCCCCCCGCTTCGGCGAGGCGACCGTGGCGGGACGCGTCCACGAGCTGCTCTCCTCCGGCCAGGCCGCCGGACGGCCGTCCACCAAGCGCGAAGGGCCCTCGTCCCTCGGCGTGAGCCCTGAGAAGCCCCTGGGGAGCCTTGCCGTCCCGGTCCCCGAGTGCGTGCGCCAGGGCACCGGCCGCAGCGAGCAGATCCTCGCCTCCGACAAGGGCGTCTTCGACGGCGCCCAGGCCTACCTCCTCGTCCTCCCGCACGCCACGGACAGCAGCCAGGTCGAGGCGTACGTGATGGAGGCGTCCTGCGCCACCGGCTCGGAGCCGACCCGGGCCGCCTCGGTGCTGCTGACGCACGCCTACCCCCGTACCTGACGACCGTCCCTCGTGCCGCTGGGCCATCTCGGGAATGCTCGCCCCGTAGGATCCGTTGGGTGGGGTGAGAGTCACGAACCGGCCCCAGTAGGCAGTAGGCAGTCCGCAGAGACGAGGAAGAAACCCGTGAGCGACGTCCGTAACGTGATCATCATCGGCTCCGGGCCCGCCGGCTACACGGCCGCGCTGTACACCGCGCGCGCCTCCCTGAAGCCGCTGGTGTTCGAAGGTTCCGTCACCGCCGGTGGTGCGCTCATGAACACCACCGAGGTGGAGAACTTCCCCGGCTTCCGCGACGGCATCATGGGGCCGGACCTCATGGACAACATGCGCGCCCAGGCCGAGCGCTTCGGCGCCGAGCTGGTCGCCGACGACATCGTCGCCGTCGACCTCACCGGCGACATCAAGACCGTCACGGACTCCGCGGGCACCGTCCACCGCGCCAAGGCCGTCATCGTCACGACCGGCTCCCAGCACCGCAAGCTCGGTCTGCCCCGTGAGGACGAGCTCTCCGGCCGCGGCGTCTCCTGGTGCGCGACCTGCGACGGCTTCTTCTTCAAGGACCAGGACATCGTCGTGGTCGGCGGCGGCGACACCGCGATGGAGGAGGCGACCTTCCTCTCCCGGTTCGCCAAGTCCGTCACCATCGTGCACCGCCGTGACACCCTGCGCGCCTCCAAGGCCATGCAGGAGCGCGCCTTCGCCGACCCGAAGATCAAGTTCGCCTGGGACAGCGAGGTGGCCGAGATCCACGGCGACCCCAAGCTCACCGGTCTGACCCTGCGCAACACCAAGACCGGCGAGACCTCCGAGCTGGCGGTCACCGGCCTGTTCATCGCCGTGGGCCACGACCCGCGCACCGAGCTGTTCAAGGGCCAGCTGGACCTCGACGACGAGGGCTACCTGAAGGTCGCCGCGCCGTCGACCCGTACCAACGTGACGGGCGTCTTCGGCGCCGGTGACGTCGTGGACCACACCTACCGCCAGGCCATCACGGCCGCCGGCACCGGCTGCTCCGCCGCTCTCGACGCCGAGCGCTTCCTCGCCGCGCTCTCCGACAGCGAGAAGGTCGCCGAGCCGGAGAAGACCGCCGCGGTCTGACCCGAGCCTTTTCACCTCCCTCTCCTCACCCCGCGAAGATTAAGGAGGCCGCCGTGGCCGGCGACCTGAAGCACGTGACCGACGCATCCTTCGAAGAGGATGTCCTCAAGAGCGACAAGCCCGTCCTCGTGGACTTCTGGGCCGAGTGGTGCGGCCCGTGCCGCCAGATCGCCCCCTCCCTGGAGGCCATCGCGGCCGAGCACGGCGACAAGATCGAGATCGTCAAGCTCAACATCGACCAGAACCCGGCGACCGCCGCGAAGTACGGCGTGATGTCGATCCCGACCCTGAACGTCTACCAGGGCGGCGAGGTCGTGAAGACCCTCGTCGGCGCCAAGCCGAAGGCCGCGATCGTCCGCGACCTGGAGCCGTTCCTCGGCGAGAAGTAATCACGCGTCATCACGCGTCGTTTCACGTGAAACACGAATGGCCCCTCCCCTCCCGGGGACGGGCCATTCGGCGTTCTCGGCGTTCTCTGCGTTCTCGGCGGACTACAAGGGACGCAGAGCGGGCTCCTTCTGGACGGCGCCCAGCAGGCGGTCCAGCGCCATCTCCACGTCCTCCTTCCACGACAGCGTGGTGCGCAGCTCCAGCCGCAGCCGGGGATGCGCGGGATGGGGCCGTACGGTCTTGAAGCCGACCGCCAGCAGATGATCGGCGGGCAGCATGCACGCGGGCTCGCGCCAGCGAGCGTCACCGAACGCCTCGATCGCCTTGAAGCCCCGGCGCAACAGGTCCTTGGCCACCGTCTGCACCATCACCCGCCCCAGCCCCTGGCCCTGGTAGCCGGGCATGATCCAGGCCGTCATCAGCTGGACGGCGTCAGGGGCGACGGGACTCGTCGGAAAGGCCGTGGAGCGCGGTACGTAGGCGGGCGGCGCGTAGAGGACGAACCCCACCGGCACGTCGTCGACGTAGACCACCCGGCCACACGAACCCCACTCCAGGAGGACCGCCGAGATCCACGCCTCCTTCTCCAGCTCGGGTCGGCCGGCTCCTACCGCAGCTTCTCCACTGACCGGGTCCAGTTCCCAGAAGACGCACGCACGGCAGCGCTTGGGGAGGTCCGGAAGGTTGTCCAGCGTGAGCGGTACGAGCCGACGCCCCATGAAGGCTGATCCTCATTTCCCTCGCCCACCGCTTCCCGCGCGGCCGCCAGAGCGTTCCGTTCGCGGAGCAGGCTGCCGATGAATCCACCGACCGCGCCCAGTCCCAGTCCTGCCGTCACCAGCCGGCCGTGGCTCACCTCTCGCACGGGCCCGCCCTCCCTGTGAGTGGATGAAGAGCTGGATGCGCCATATCCGTTCGCATCGTATCCAGCGGGCGATGACTGGCATACCGAACGAGAGCAAAGGGCGGGCCGTGTTCCGGTATGCGCCGGACACGGCCCGCCCTTCAGGTCCCTCGCGGACGGCTCAGCCGTCCGTGTCCTCCGGCTCGGCCAGGCCCTTGTCCAGGACCTTGCCCTCGCCCGGGGCCAGGGTGCCCAGGATCCGGTCGAGATCCTCCATCGAGGCGAACTCGACGACGATCTTGCCCTTCTTCTGGCCCAGGTCGACCTTCACCCGGGTCTCGAAGCGGTCCGAGAGGCGGGTGGCCAGATCGCTCAGCGCGGGAGACACCCGGGCACCGGCACGCGGCCCCTTGGGCTTGGGCGCCGCCTTGGGGTCGGAGTTCATCAGCGTGACGATCTCCTCGACCGCACGCACCGACAGGCCCTCGGCGACGATCCGGTGCGCCAGGCGGTCCTGCTCCCCGGTGTCCTCGACCGAGAGGAGCGCCCGGGCGTGGCCCGCGGAGATGACCCCCGCGGCGACCCGGCGCTGGACCGGTGCGGACAGCCGCAGCAGGCGCAGCGTGTTGGAGACCTGGGGGCGCGACCGTCCGATCCGGTCGGCCAGCTGGTCATGGGTGCAGTTGAAGTCCTTCAGCAGCTGGTCGTAGGCCGCGGCCTCTTCCAGCGGGTTCAGCTGCGCCCGGTGCAGGTTCTCCAGGAGCGCGTCCAGGAGGAGCTTCTCGTCGTCCGTGTGCCGCACGATGGCCGGGATGCTCTCCAGGCCGGCCTCACGGCAGGCGCGCCAGCGGCGCTCGCCCATGATGAGCTCGTAGCGCTCGGGGCCCAGCTGCCGCACCACGATCGGCTGGAGGAGCCCGACCTCCTTGATGGAGGTGACCAGCTCGGCCAGCGCGTCCTCGTCGAAGACGTCACGCGGCTGGCGCGGGTTGGGCGTGATGGAGTCCAGCGGCACCTCGGCGAAGTGGGCACCGGCCGGGGACTGTAGCTCCGGAGCGGGCTCCGGCACGACCACGGGCCGCTCGGCCTCGAGGGCCACCGCGCTCTGCGGCAGCGTCGCCACCTTGGCGGCGGCCACACCACGCTCGGCCGTCAGCACGGGGATCGCCCCTGGGGAGGTCGACCCGGGGCTGACCGAGGGCACCTGCTTCTCCTGAGGAGCCGCGGGAATCAGGGCACCGAGCCCTCGTCCCAGTCCTCTACGTCGGTCGCTCACTGGATCCCCTCCGGCCTGCTGTGCTGGTTCTGGCTGCCCGCGTGGGCGTGCGAGGCGTCGTACTGCATGCCGACTCCGCGCAGTGCGATCTCACGGGCGGCTTCGAGGTACGACAGCGAGCCGCTGGAACCCGGATCGTACGTGAGCACGGTCTGCCCGTAGCTGGGAGCCTCGGAAATGCGCACCGAGCGCGGGATGCTCGTCCGCAGCACCTCTTCACCGAAGTGGCTGCGCACCTCGTCGGCCACCTGCGAGGCGAGCCGGGTCCGGCCGTCGTACATGGTGAGCAGGATGGTGGAGACGTGCAGGTCGGGATTGAGGTGACCGCGCACCAGATCGACGTTCCGCAGCAGCTGGCCCAGGCCCTCCAGCGCGTAGTACTCGCACTGGATGGGGATCAGCACCTCCGCGCCCGCGACCATCGCGTTCACGGTGAGCAGCCCCAGCGACGGCGGACAGTCGATGAAGATGTAGTCCAGCGGCTGCTCGTACGCCTGGATGGCGCGCTGCAGACGGCTCTCCCGGGCGACCAGCGAGACCAGCTCGATCTCGGCGCCGGCGAGGTCGATGGTCGCCGGGGCGCAGAACAGGCCCTCGACGTCCTGGACCGGCTGGACGACCTCGGAGAGCGGCTTGCTCTCGACCAGGACGTCGTAGATCGACGGGACCTCGGCATGGTGGTCGATCCCCAGCGCCGTGGAGGCGTTGCCCTGCGGGTCGAGGTCGATCACCAGGACACGGGCGCCGTGCAGCGCCAGGGAGGCGGCAAGGTTGACCGTCGTGGTCGTCTTGCCCACCCCGCCCTTCTGGTTGGCGACCACCATGACGCGTGTCTGCGCAGGTCGGGGAAGACCCTCGCCGGCACGGCCCAGAGCTTCCACCGCCAGCTGGGCAGCACGACCAATGGGTGTGTCGTCCAGCGGAGGCGGCGATGTTTCACGTGAAACATCGTCCCCCGCCGACTCGGTGCGGGGACCGGGGACCGGATCGGTCATCGGTCCCGCGATGTTGGCGTCGGACCGCAAGGATTCACTCTCCTCGACTTCAGGCTCGCGATGAACAGAGCCTGCCATGCTTTCGGGGTCGTGAACCAGCGAGGCCCGGGGATCTGTGGATGAATCCACCTCTGTGGACAACTCCGTAACCCCCTTGGGGGGCTTGCGGTCGCGGATCGGGACAGCCGCGCGCCCGCGACTGATGATGCCGTGCAGCAGTGAGCGACGTTTCACGTGAAACACGATGCACAGGCCGCAGGTTCATGCCTCCCGCGACACTCCGAAATGCGTACGTATGAGGATCAACCGGGGGTCAACGGGAAGCTCCCGATGACCCCCGAAGCACGCAACGACGCGGGCCGGGTACGTCAGCGGCGACGTCGCGGCCGCGACGTACGAGCCGCCTTGGCGCGCTTGGCGGCGAACCGGACGCCACCGGGGCTCTCGCCCACCTCGACGCGCACCACCGTGGAGAGCGGATCGACGATCCCCTCACCCACCTGGAGCACCTCGGTGTCCACCACGCCGAGCTTGCTCAGCGCGGCACGGGCGCCCTTGATCTCCTCCTCGGCGGTGTCGCCCTTGAGCGCCAGCATCTCGCCGTAGGGCCGCAGCAGCGGGACGCCCCAGCCGGCCAGCCGGTCGAGCGGGGCCACGGCGCGCGCCGTCACCACGTGCACCGGCTGCAGCGTGCCGAGCACCTCCTCGGCGCGCCCGCGGACCACGGTCACGTGGTCCAGGCCGAGCAGCTCGACGACCTCGGTGAGGAAGTTGGTCCGCCGCAGCAGGGGCTCCAGGAGCGTGATCTTCAGGTCCGGACGGACCAGCGCCAGCGGGATGCCCGGCAGCCCCGCCCCGGAGCCCACGTCGCAGACCGTGACGCCCTCGGGGACCACCTCGGAGAGCACCGCGCAGTTCAGCAGGTGGCGCTCCCACAGCCGCGGGACCTCACGGGGACCGATGAGTCCGCGCTTGACTCCCGCGTCCGCGAGCAGCTCCGCGTACCGGACGGCCTCCGGGAAGTAATCGCCGAACACCGTCCTGGCCTCTTCGGGCGCCTCGGGGAGCTGCCCGCCGGCCTCTGCTTCTGCTGCCTCCGTCACGGGAGAACCGTCCTTCCGTACCGCACTACCGCACTGTGGCTGACTATCAGGCTGACAAAGATCGGCCCCGCCTGCGAACAGACGGGGCCGAGGGAACGACGTGGGTCAGGCCGGGAGAACGACGACGAAGCGCTGCGGCTCCTCGCCCTCGGACTCGCTGCGCAGACCCGCGGCGGCGACCGCGTCGTGCACGACCTTGCGCTCGAACGGCGTCATCGGATCGAGCTTGACCGGCTCGCCGCTGCTCTTGACGTCGGCCGCGGCCTTCGCGCCCAGCTCGGCCAGCTCGGTGCGCTTCTTGGCGCGGAAGCCGGCGATGTCCAGCATCAGACGACTGCGGTCACCGGTCTCGCGGTGCACGGCCAGACGCGTCAGCTCCTGAAGGGCCTCCAGCACCTCGCCGTCACGGCCCACGAGCTTCTGCAGGTCACGGCCGCCCGTGTCACTGATGATCGAGACCGCGGCCCGGTCCGCCTCGACGTCCATGTCGATGTCGCCGTCGAGATCGGCGATGTCGAGCAGGCCCTCGAGGTAGTCCGCTGCGATCTCCCCCTCCTGCTCCAGGCGGGTCAGGGTGTCGACACCCTCAGCGGCGGCGGGGGTGGTGCCTTCCGTCACGGATGGACTCCTTCTTGCTTACTTCTTGGACGGGTGCTTGGGGCGCTGCTGGCCCTTGCGCTGACCGGACTTCGGCTGCCCGCCCGCGGGCTTGCCCTTGGCACGCGGCCTGGCGTCGGTGGGCTCGCTGTCCTTGGACAGGGAGGTCTTGGGCTCGTCGTCGTCCTGGGTGGGCGCGGCCGGCTGGACGGTGCCGGACTGGCGCTGGGCCTTGGTCTGGCGCTTGGGCTGGCGGCGGGCCGTGGCGGCCGCCTCGGCCTCGGCGACGGCGGGGTCGACCTTCGTGACGTTGCCGTCCTCCTGGGCGGAGAAGCCCGCCTTGGCGAGGCCCGTGATGAAGCGGCGCTCGTTGTCGTTGCGGTCGGGGCCCTTGGCGACGATGGCCTGGACGATGGTGCGACGGCGGCGGCCGCGGACCTCACCGTGGGCGGAGACCGACTTCAGCAGGCGCTGGAGGTAGCTGTCCTGGGCCTTGGAGCCCGGCGTCGGGTTCTGGTTGATCACGTACATCTGCTGGCCCATGGTCCACACGTTGGTGGTCAGCCAGTAGACGAGGACACCGACGGGGAAGTTGATGCCCATGACGGCGAAGATGACCGGGAAGATGTACATCAGCATCTTCTGCTGCTGCATGTACGGGGTCTTCACCGAGAGGTCGACGTTCTTCATCATCAGCTGGCGCTGGGTGAAGAACTGGGACGCCGACATCAGGACGATCATGACCGCGGTGACGACGCGGACGTCGGTCAGCGAGGCCTGGAGCGCGGACACCTTCTCGGCGCTGTCGGTGAACTTGGCGGCGAGCGGGGCACCGAAGATGTGGGCCTGACGGGCGCTCTCCAGGAGCGGACCGTCGATCTTCCCGATCTCCTTGCCGGAGGCGATGCCCGACAGCACGTGGTAGAGCGCGAAGAAGAACGGCGACTGCGCGAGGATGGGAAGGCACGAGGAGAGCGGGTTGGTGCCCGTCTCCTTGTACAGCTTCATCATCTCTTCGGACTGACGCTGCTTGTCGTTCTTGTAGCGCTCCTGGATCGCCTTCATCTTCGGCTGGAGCGCCTGCATGTTGCGGGTCGACTTGATCTGCTTGACGAAGAGCGGGATCAGGCAGATCCGGATCAGCACCACCAGGGACACGATGGACAGACCCCAGGCCCACCCCGTGTCGGGGCCGAAGACCGCCCCGTACACCTTGTGGAACTGGACGATGACCCACGAAACAGGTGTGGTGATAAAGCTGAAGAGACGGGCAATCGTGTCCACTAATCAGGCTCCTTGAGCATTGGGCGAGGTCTCTGCGGCCGGGCTCGTCTCGGCGGAGTGCCCGCCCTTCTTGCCGCGCAGCGCGCCGCGCAGCATTTCGTGCCATCGGGGCCGCTTGCGCTCCGGCACATGGTCCACGCCGCCCGGCGACCACGGATTGCACCGCAGGATCCGCCAGGCGGTCAGCGCCGTGCCCTTGATGGCTCCGTGCCGGTCGACGGCCGTGAATCCGTAGTGGGAGCACGACGGGTAGTACCGGCAGACGGGCCCCAGGAGCGGGCTGATCGTCCACTGGTACAGCTTGATCAGGGCCAGCAGCGGGTACTTCATCGCGCGCCCCCTCCCAGCAGCCGCTGCACGGCGGCGTCCAGGTCTCGGGCCAGCTCGGTGTGATCGGCGTCGCCCGCTCCGGGCAGCGCCCGTACGACCACCAGGCTACCGGGGGGCAGCGCGGCGAGCCGGTCGCGCATCAGGTGACGCAGCCTGCGCTTCACCCGGTTACGGACGACCGAGCCGCCCACGGCCTTGCTCACGACGAAACCCGCACGGGCCGGGGAAGCGCTCTCCCCAGGCGCGTGCGGGTCCGTGGAACCGCTTCGTAGGTGTACGACGAGGAGCGGGCGTCCTGCCCGACGCCCTCGTCGTACCGCGGTCGCGAAGTCCTCGCGCCGCCTCAGCCGATTTTCGGTAGGCAGCACGTCATGACCTGCGTGCTAGATCAGGCGGACAGGCGGGCGCGACCCTTGCCACGGCGGGACGCCAGGATGGCGCGGCCGGCGCGGGTACGCATGCGCAGGCGGAAACCGTGGGTCTTCGCGCGACGACGGTTGTTCGGCTGGAAGGTGCGCTTGCTCACTCGGGGGCTCCAGAAATTCTTGTGGTGGCGGGACATCGCCTGGCTGTCACCGTGCGCCCACGAGTAGCTCGTAATACGCCCGAGTGCACCGCTTCGCGATCACTGTCGTGATCTTCGCCCATCGGAGGCAGGCGGCAGCAGCCATCGACAACTCGACCTGGTTACGGTACGCGCGACTACGCCATCCGGTCAAACCAGGGTCTCACCGAGGCTCACTGTGCACAGGCTGTGGACAACAACTTGAACCACGTCAGTCGGCCCGACTACCGTGGCTGAACTCCAATTCTTTTCCGTTGTGTCCTTACCTGTCCTTCCCATCCTGTCCCGAGAACCACACCTTCGTGGGACCTGTGAGAGAGCGTGCCTCGTGGCTGACGTACCTGCCGATCTTGCCGCAGTGTGGCCACGAGTGCTCGAGCAGCTCCTGAGCGACGGCCAGCAGGGCATCGAGGCCAAGGACAAGCAGTGGATCGAGCGGTGCCAGCCGCTGGCGCTGGTCGCCGACACCGCGCTGCTGGCCGTGCCCAACGAGTGGGGAAAGCGCGTCCTGGAGGGACGGCTGGCCCCGCTGATCAGTGAGGCCCTCAGCCGCGAGTGCGGCCGCCCGATCCGGATCGCGATCACCGTCGACGACTCCGCGGGCGAGCCCCCGGCGCCCCCGGCCCCGCCCGCGCACCAGCAGCCGCGCTACGACGAGCGCCCGCAGCAGGACGCGTACGACAAGCCCTACGACAAGCCGTACGAGGGCTACGGGCACCAGCCCCCGGCCGACGACGGCCTGCCCACCGCGCGCCCCGCCTACCCGGACTACCAGCGCCAGCAGCGCCCCGAGCCGGGCGCCTGGCCACGCAGCCAGGACGACCTGGCCTGGCAGCAGCCGCGCCTCGGCGGCTTCCAGGAGCGCGATCCGTACGCCACCGCGCGCCCCCAGCAGCCCCCGCACGACTACCGCCCCCAGCAGCCGCCCGAGCGCCCCTCGTACGAGCAGCAACGGCCGGAGCGGGCCGAGCTGCCCGAGCCGCAGCACCAACAGCACCAACAGCACCGGCAGGGGCCGCCGCCGGGCGGCCCCACGGGCGCGGCCCCGCAGCCGGGCGGTCCCGGCGAGCCGCACGCGCGACTGAACCCGAAGTACCTCTTCGACACCTTCGTCATCGGTTCCTCGAACCGGTTCGCGCACGCGGCCGCGGTCGCGGTGGCCGAGGCGCCGGCCAAGGCGTACAACCCGCTCTTCATCTACGGCGAGTCCGGGCTCGGCAAGACGCACCTGCTGCACGCCATCGGGCACTACGCGCGCAGCCTCTACCCGGGCACACGCGTGCGGTACGTGAGCTCGGAGGAGTTCACCAACGAGTTCATCAACTCGATCCGCGACGGCAAGGGCGACACCTTCCGCAAGCGGTACCGCGACGTGGACATCCTGCTGGTCGACGACATCCAGTTCCTGGCGAGCAAGGAGTCGACGCAGGAGGAGTTCTTCCACACCTTCAACACGCTCCACAACGCCAACAAGCAGATCGTGCTGTCCTCGGACCGGCCGCCCAAGCAGCTGATGACCCTTGAGGACCGGCTGCGCAACCGCTTCGAGTGGGGCCTGACCACCGACGTGCAGCCGCCGGAGCTGGAGACGCGCATCGCGATCCTGCGCAAGAAGGCGGTCCAGGAGCAGCTGAACGCGCCGCCGGAGGTCCTGGAGTTCATCGCGTCCCGCATCTCGCGCAACATCCGCGAGCTGGAGGGCGCCCTGATCCGGGTGACGGCGTTCGCCTCGCTCAACCGGCAGCCGGTGGACCTGGGTCTCACCGAGATCGTCCTGAAGGACCTGATCCCCGGCGGCGAGGACGCGGCCCCGGAGATCACGGCCGGCGCCATCATGGCGGCGACCGCCGACTACTTCGGCCTCACGGTCGAGGACCTGTGCGGATCCTCGCGCAGCCGGGTGCTGGTGACGGCCCGCCAGATCGCCATGTACCTGTGCCGCGAGCTGACGGACCTGTCGCTGCCGAAGATCGGCGCGCAGTTCGGCGGGCGCGACCACACCACCGTGATGCACGCGGACCGCAAGATCCGCGCGTTGATGGCCGAGCGGCGCTCCATCTACAACCAGGTCACCGAGCTGACCAACCGCATCAAGAACGGCTGAGGCGCGCGGAGCGCCGCCGTTCCCCTCTTCACCGTCATCCGCTCCACCGGCATCCACGCACGCGTAGCTGAAGGGCGCTCAGGGACCCGCTCCCCGGGCGCCCTTCGGCGTTCCCGAGGACGTACCGGGGCGAGCGGCGGGCAGCCGGTGGACGGCCGTTCGGCGGCCCTCACGACGGCCGTCCGGCGCCGAACGGGCCCCGAACCGGGCCCGTCCACACCCTGTGAGCCGTCCCTGTGCACAGCGCGCTGTTCGATTCCCTGGCCGCCAGGGGCAGTTCTCCACAGATTCATGGACTATTTTCCGTCCACAGCCTGGGGACTGGGAAGTTGTCCAGATTGCATCCACAGCGCACGGTAGTGAAACTCCATCAGGCCAGGTCAGTGGCCTGTGGAATTGTGGTCAACCGTCCTCCACAGGTTGTGGACACAGACTTTGTCCACAGGCTGTGCATCACGGTTGTCCACCGGCGGCCCACAGGTTGAGGCCGGTTGCCCACAGCTTCTCGCGGCTTCTCCACACCGCTGTCCACTGTTCGGCAACGAAACGCCCGGGGTCACCGGGTCGAGTGAAAGGCATCACACCAAGGGGGTCGGTTGGGCTGTGGGGAACGGGGGTAAAGCTGGGGACAGTGCTGGGGAGAACTCCCTGTGGACTGTGCATGGCCTGTGCAGAACTTTCCTGTGTCCACAGAAAGGGCCGGTTGTCCACCGGCTCCACCCACAGGGGCAGTGGACAAAAAACACGGCCTGACCTGCGTGGACGACGTTATCCACCGTTTCCACAGGCCCTACTACTACTTCCACTCAGAGTTAGCCCGGAATCCGCTTGGAAGCGGGGCCTGTGCACAACTCGAGCCCGGCGGTCGCGACACCGCTTGTCGCGACTTGACCCCGAGCCGCACCGAGTGTCGGTGGCGTACGTCAGACTGGTTCCCGCAGTCGACGAAGAGCCAGCAACAGCAGGAGGCGGTTTCCGGTGAAGATCCGGGTGGAGCGCGACGTACTCGCGGAGGCGGTGGCGTGGGTGGCCCGGAGCCTCCCGGCTCGTCCGCCGGCGCCCGTTCTCGCGGGCCTTCTTCTGAAGGCGGAGGACGGAGCCCTCAGCTTCTCCAGCTTCGACTACGAGGTCTCCGCACGCGTCTCGGTCGAGGCCGAGGTGGAGGAGGACGGCACCGTCCTCGTCTCCGGCCGCCTGCTCGCCGACATCTGCCGCGCCCTGCCCAACCGCCCGGTGGAGATTTCCACAGACGGTGTACGGGCGACGGTCGTCTGCGGCTCCTCCCGGTTCACACTCCACACCCTTCCTGTGGAGGAGTACCCGGCGCTGCCCCAGATGCCGACCGCGACCGGCACGGTCCCCGGCGAGGTCTTCGCCTCGGCCGCCGCCCAGGTCGCCATCGCCGCCGGCCGCGACGACACGCTGCCCGTGCTGACCGGTGTGCGCATCGAGATCGAGGGCGACACCGTCACCCTGGCCTCCACCGACCGCTACCGCTTCGCCGTCCGCGAGTTCCTGTGGAAGCCGGAGTCCCCGGACGCCTCCGCGGTCGCCCTGGTGCCCGCCAAGACGCTCCTGGACACCGCCAAGGCGCTCACCAGCGGCGACACCGTCACCCTGGCGCTCTCGGGCTCCGGCGCGGGCGAGGGCCTGATCGGCTTCGAGGGCGCCGGACGGCGCACCACCACCCGGCTGCTCGAAGGCGACCTGCCGAAGTACCGCACGCTCTTCCCGACGGAGTTCAACTCGGTCGCCGTGATCGAGACCGCGCCGTTCGTCGAGGCCGTCAAGCGCGTGGCCCTGGTCGCCGAGCGCAACACCCCGGTGCGCCTCAGCTTCGAGCAGGGCGTGCTGATCCTGGAAGCCGGTTCCAGCGACGACGCACAGGCTGTGGAAAGGGTCGACGCCGACCTGGACGGCGACGACATCTCGATCGCCTTCAACCCGACCTTCCTGCTCGACGGCCTGAGCGCGATCGACTCCCCGGTCGCCCAGCTCTCCTTCACCACCTCGACCAAGCCCGCGCTGCTGAGCGGCCGCGCGGCCAAGGACGCCGAGGCGGACGAGGCGTACAAGTACCTGATCATGCCGGTGCGCCTGAGCGGCTGACCCCACAGGTGTGCACCCGCGTCCGGGCGTAGGCTCGGACGCGGGTACGAAACCGCACACACGCTTAAGGAATCTCTGATGCAGCTTGGTCTCGTCGGTCTCGGCAAGATGGGCGGCAACATGCGCGAGCGCATTCGCCGCGCGGGCCACACCGTCATCGGGTACGACCGCAACCCGGACCTCGCGGACGTCCACAGCCTCAAGGAGCTCGTGGACGGCCTCCAGGGCCCCCGCGTGGTGTGGGTGATGGTCCCGGCGGGCGCCGCCACCCAGTCGACCGTGGACGAGCTGGCCGAGCTGCTCTCGCCCGGCGACGTCGTCGTGGACGGCGGGAACTCGCGCTGGACGGACGACGAGAAGCACGCGGAGCAGCTGGCCGCCAAGGACATCGGCTTCGTCGACTGCGGCGTCTCCGGTGGCGTCTGGGGCCTGGAGAACGGCTACGCGCTGATGTACGGCGGCGACGCCGAGCACGTCGCGAAGGTCCAGCCGGTCTTCGACGCCCTGAAGCCCGAGGGCGACTTCGGTGCCGTCCACGCGGGCAAGGTCGGCGCCGGCCACTTCGCCAAGATGGTCCACAACGGCATCGAGTACGCCATGATGCAGGCCTACGCCGAGGGCTGGGAGCTGCTGGAGAAGGTCGACTCCGTGGAGAACGTCCGCGAGGTCTTCCGCTCCTGGCAGGAGGGCACGGTCATCCGCTCCTGGCTGCTCGACCTGGCGGTCAACGCGCTGGACGACGACGAGCACCTGGAGGGCCTGCGCGGCTTCGCCCAGGACTCCGGCGAGGGCCGCTGGACCGTCGAGGCGGCCATCGACAACGCCGTACCGCTGCCCGCGATCACGGCCTCCCTCTTCGCGCGTTTCGCTTCGCGCCAGGAGGACTCCCCGCAGATGAAGATGATCGCCGCGCTGCGCAACCAGTTCGGCGGGCACGCGGTCGAGAAGAAGTAGTCCACAGCCTGTGGGCACGCGTGCGCGCGTACCCACAGGCTCGCCGGGGGAGGTCGGCGCCCACCATGCACGTCACGCATCTGTCGCTGGCCGACTTCCGCTCGTACGCCCGGGTCGAGGTCCCTCTCGATCCGGGCGTCACCGCTTTCGTGGGCGCCAACGGACAGGGCAAGACCAACCTCGTCGAGGCCGTCGGCTACCTGGCCACCCTCGGCAGTCACCGGGTCTCCTCCGACGCGCCGCTGGTGCGCATGGGGGCGGAGCGCGCCGTCATCCGCGCCGCCGTCACCCAGGGCGAGCGCTCCCAGCTGGTCGAGCTCGAACTGAACCCGGGCCGCGCGAACCGCGCCCGTATCAACAGGTCCTCGCAGGTCAGGCCGCGTGACGTGCTGGGGATCGTACGCACCGTGCTGTTCGCCCCCGAGGACCTGGCGCTGATCAAGGGCGACCCCGGGGAGCGCCGGAAGTTCCTCGACGAGATGATCACCGCGCGCTCGCCCCGGATGGCCGGGGTGCGCTCCGACTACGACCGGGTCCTCAAGCAGCGCAACACCCTGCTCAAGAGCGCCGCCATGGCCCGCCGCCACGGCGGCCGCTCCATGGACCTGTCCACGCTCGACGTCTGGGACCAGCACCTCGCCCGCGCGGGCGCCGAGCTGCTAGCCCAGCGCCTGGACCTGATCGCCACCCTCCAGCCGCTCGCCGACAAGGCGTACGAGCAGCTGGCGCCGGGCGGCGGCCCGGTCTCCCTGGAGTACAAGCCGTCCGCGCCGGGCCCGGGACAGAGCCGCGAGGAGCTGTACGAGCAGCTGCTCGCCGCCCTCGTGGAGGTGCGCAAGCAGGAGGTCGAGCGGGGCGTGACGCTGGCCGGGCCGCACCGCGACGAGCTGCTGCTCAAGCTCGGGGAGATGCCCGCCAAGGGGTACGCGAGCCACGGCGAGTCCTGGTCGTACGCGCTGGCGCTGCGGCTGGCCTCGTACGACCTGCTGCGCGCCGAGGGCAACGAGCCGGTGCTGGTGCTCGACGACGTCTTCGCCGAGCTGGACGCGCGCCGCCGGGAGCGGCTCGCGGAGCTGGTGGCGCCGGGCGAGCAGGTGCTGGTCACGGCGGCCGTGGACGACGACGTCCCGGGGGTGCTCAAGGGGGCCAGGTACGCGGTCGCCGCGGGTGAGGTGGAACGGCAGTGAGCGAGCTTCCGGGGAACGGCGCGGACCCCGCGCCCAAGGCGCCCGAGCCCTCGGGCGTCGACCTCGCGCGCGTGGCCCTGCGCGCCGCGAAGGAGCAGGCCCGCGCGCGCGGCGCGGCGGCGCAGGAGAAGAAGCAGGCGCGCCGGGGCGGCGGCCTGCGCTCCGGCGCGCGCGCGGACGGCCGCGACCCGATGAACCTGGGCGCCGCCATCAACCGCCTGATCACCGAGCGCGGCTGGGAGACCCCGGCGGCCGTCGGCGGGGTGATGGGCCGCTGGCCGCAGATCGTCGGCGAGGACCTGGCCAAGCACTGCGTGCCGCTGCGCTACGACGAGGACCCCGACGAGCGGGTGCTGACCGTGCAGTGCGACTCCACGGCCTGGGCGACCCAGCTGCGGCTGCTCGCCCCCCGGCTGGTGGCGCGGCTCAACGAGGACCTGGGCCACGGCACCGTACGGATGCTCAAGGTGCTCGGCCCCGGGGCCCCGCGCAAGGGGTACGGGCCGCTGCGCGCGCCCGGCAGCTCCGGGCCCGGGGACACCTACGGCTGACGGGCCCGGCCCGCCGGTCACCGCCGGCGTCGCCCGCCGTCCGGCACGGGTGTGGCGAGCGCGCGCCCCTGTTGTCCACAGGGCGCCCGGAAGTGTCCACAACCCGTCACTGACCGAAGCCCTACGTGCCGGTGTGAGGCTTCTGGAGCCCCCGGGCGCATATGGGGAGTCGGAACGGTCCGGTTCAGGGCGGCACATGCGGACTCAGGTACCGGCAAACCCCCATTCGTGTCAGCGGTACCGGTAGACTGGTAAGTAATCCCGCCCACTGCGGAACATGTCGAACGACGCAGCCGCTCCCGCATGCCCGGAGAGACGGCCTGTGCTGTGCCAGAAAGGGCGCTTCGTGGCCGATTCCGGCAACCCCAACGAGACCAATCAGTCCGCCACCACTGGGTCGTACGACGCCAGCGCGATCACCGTCCTCGAGGGTCTGGACGCGGTCCGCAAGCGTCCCGGCATGTACATCGGCTCGACCGGTGAGCGCGGACTCCACCACCTCGTCTACGAGGTCGTGGACAACTCCGTCGACGAGGCCCTGGCCGGGCACGCGGACACCATCGACGTGACGATCCTGCCCGACGGCGGCGTGCGCGTGATCGACAACGGTCGCGGCATCCCGGTGGACATGCACCCGGTGGAGAAGAAGCCGGCCGTCGAGGTCGTGCTCACCGTGCTGCACGCGGGCGGCAAGTTCGGCGGCGGCGGCTACGCCGTCTCCGGCGGTCTGCACGGCGTCGGCGTCTCCGTGGTGAACGCCCTGTCGACGAAGGTCTCGGTGGAGATCGAGCGCGACGGCTACCGCTGGACGCAGGACTACAAGCAGGGCGTGCCCACCGCCCCCCTGGCCAAGCACGAGGAGGTGTCCTCGTCCGGCACGTCGGTGACCTTCTGGGCCGACGCGGACATCTTCGAGACGACCGAGTACTCCTTCGAGACGCTCTCGCGCCGCTTCCAGGAGATGGCCTTCCTCAACAAGGGCCTGACCATCAAGCTGACGGACGAGCGCGAGTCGGCGAAGGCGGTCGCGGGCGCGGACACCGCCGAGGAGTCGGACGACGACCAGGTCCGTACGGTCACGTACCACTACGAGGGCGGCATCGTCGACTTCGTGAAGTACCTCAACTCGCGCAAGGGCGAGCTGATCCACCCGTCCGTCATCGACATCGAGTCCGAGGACAAGGAGCGCATGCTCTCGGCCGAGATCGCGATGCAGTGGAACTCGCAGTACAGCGAGGGGGTGTACTCCTTCGCCAACACGATCCACACGCACGAGGGCGGCACCCACGAGGAGGGCTTCCGGGCCGCCATGACGGGTCTGGTCAACCGCTACGCGCGCGACAAGAAGCTGCTCCGCGAGAAGGACGACAACCTCACCGGCGAGGACATCCGCGAGGGTCTGACCGCGATCATCTCGGTCAAGCTGGGCGAGCCGCAGTTCGAGGGACAGACGAAGACCAAGCTGGGCAACACGGAGGCCAAGACCTTCGTGCAGAAGGTCGTGCACGAGCACCTGACCGACTGGTTCGACCGCAACCCGAACGAGGCCGCGGACATCATCCGCAAGGGCATCGCCGCCGCCACCGCGCGCGTGGCCGCCCGCAAGGCGCGCGACCTGACCCGCCGCAAGGGCCTGCTGGAGTCGGCGTCGCTGCCGGGCAAGCTCTCCGACTGCCAGTCGAACGACCCCACCAAGTGCGAGATCTTCATCGTCGAGGGTGACTCCGCCGGCGGCTCGGCCAAGTCCGGCCGCAACCCGATGTACCAGGCCATCCTGCCGATCCGCGGCAAGATCCTGAACGTCGAGAAGGCCCGGGTCGACAAGATCCTGCAGAACACCGAGGTCCAGGCGCTGATCAGCGCGTTCGGTACAGGTGTGCACGAGGACTTCGACATCGAGAAGCTCCGCTACCACAAGATCATCCTGATGGCGGACGCCGACGTCGACGGCCAGCACATCAACACCCTGCTGCTCACCTTCCTGTTCCGCTTCATGCGGCCGCTGGTCGAGGCCGGGCACGTGTACCTGTCCCGCCCGCCGCTGTACAAGATCAAGTGGGGTCGCGACGACTTCGAGTACGCCTACTCGGACCGCGAGCGCGACGCGCTGGTGGAGATCGGCAAGCAGGGCGGCAAGCGCATCAAGGAAGACTCGATCCAGCGCTTCAAGGGTCTGGGCGAGATGAACGCTGAGGAGCTGCGCGTCACCACCATGGACGTCGAGCACCGCGTGCTGGGCCAGGTCACCCTGGACGACGCCGCGCAGGCCGACGACCTGTTCTCGGTGCTGATGGGCGAGGACGTCGAGGCCCGGCGCTCCTTCATCCAGCGCAACGCCAAGGACGTTCGCTTCCTCGACATCTGAGTCGGTCCCCGCTGACCGTACGAAAGGACTGACGACCAGCAATGGCCGACGAGAACACTCCCACCACCGCCGACACCGAGGAACCGCAGCTGCGGATCGAGCCCGTCGGGCTCGAGACGGAGATGCAGCGCTCGTACCTCGACTACGCGATGTCCGTCATCGTCTCGCGCGCGCTGCCGGACGTGCGGGACGGCCTCAAGCCCGTCCACCGCCGCGTGCTGTACGCGATGTACGACGGCGGGTACCGGCCCGAGAAGGGCTTCTACAAGTGCGCCCGCGTCGTCGGCGACGTCATGGGTACGTACCACCCGCACGGCGACTCCTCCATCTACGACGCCCTGGTCCGGCTGGCCCAGCCGTGGTCGATGCGCATGCCGCTGGTCGACTCCAACGGCAACTTCGGCTCCCCGGGCAACGACCCGGCCGCCGCCATGCGCTACACCGAGTGCAAGATGGCGCCGCTGTCGATGGAGATGGTCCGCGACATCGACGAGGAGACCGTCGACTTCACGGACAACTACGACGGCCGCAACCAGGAGCCGACGGTCCTGCCGGCGCGCTTCCCGAACCTGCTGGTCAACGGCTCCGCGGGCATCGCGGTCGGCATGGCCACCAACATCCCGCCGCACAACCTGCGCGAGGTGGCGGCCGGTGCCCAGTGGTACCTGGAGAACCCCGAGGCCTCGCACGAGGAACTCCTGGACGCGCTGATCGAGCGCATCAAGGGCCCCGACTTCCCCACCGGCGCCCTCGTGGTCGGCCGCAAGGGCATCGAGGAGGCCTACCGCACCGGGCGCGGCTCCATCACCATGCGCGCGGTGGTCGAGGTCGAAGAGATCCAGAACCGCCAGTGCCTGGTGGTCACGGAGCTGCCCTACCAGACCAACCCGGACAACCTCGCCCAGAAGATCGCCGACCTCGTCAAGGACGGCAAGGTCGGCGGCATCGCGGACGTCCGCGACGAGACCTCCTCGCGCACCGGCCAGCGCCTGGTCATCGTGCTCAAGCGCGACGCGGTCGCCAAGGTCGTCCTGAACAACCTGTACAAGCACACCGACCTGCAGACGAACTTCGGCGCCAACATGCTGGCGCTCGTCGACGGCGTGCCGCGCACCCTCTCCCTGGACGCGTTCATCCGCCACTGGGTGCACCACCAGGTCGAGGTCATCGTCCGGCGCACCCGCTTCCGGCTGCGCAAGGCCGAGGAGCGCGCCCACATCCTGCGCGGCCTGCTCAAGGCGCTCGACGCCATCGACGAGGTCATCGCGCTGATCCGGCGCAGCGCCACCGTCGACGTCGCGCGCGAGGGCCTGATGGGCCTGCTGCAGATCGACGAGATCCAGGCCAACGCCATCCTGGAGATGCAGCTGCGCCGGCTGGCCGCCCTGGAGCGCCAGAAGATCGTCGCCGAGCACGACGAGCTCCAGGCCAAGATCAACGAGTACAACGGGATCCTGGCCTCCCCGGAGAAGCAGCGCACCATCATCAGCGAGGAACTGGCGCTGATCGTGGACAAGTTCGGCGACGACCGCCGCTCGCAGCTGGTGCCCTTCGACGGTGACATGTCCATCGAGGACCTGATCGCCGAGGAGGACATCGTCGTCACGATCACCCACGGCGGTTACGTCAAGCGCACCAAGACCGAGGACTACCGCTCGCAGAAGCGCGGCGGCAAGGGCGTGCGCGGCACGAAGCTGAAGCAGGACGACCTGGTCGACCACTTCTTCGTGTCCACCACCCACCACTGGCTGCTGTTCTTCACGAACAAGGGCCGCGTCTACCGCGCCAAGGCGTACGAGCTGCCCGACGCGGGCCGCGACGCGCGCGGCCAGCACGTCGCCAACCTGCTGGCCTTCCAGCCGGACGAGAAGATCGCCCAGATCCTCGCCATCCGGGACTACGAGGCCGCGCCGTACCTGGTCCTCGCGACCAAGGCCGGCCTGGTCAAGAAGACCTCGCTCAAGGACTACGACTCGCCCCGCTCCGGCGGCGTCATCGCGATCAACCTGCGCGAGACCGAGGACGGCCAGGACGACGAGCTGATCGGCGCGGAGCTGGCCTCGGCCGAGGACGACCTCCTGCTCATCAGCAAGAAGGCCCAGTCGATCCGGTTCACCGCTACGGACGATTCGCTGCGCCCGATGGGCCGTGCCACCTCGGGCGTCAAGGGGATGAGTTTCCGCGAGGGGGACGAGCTCCTCTCGATGAATGTCGTGCGGCCCGGTACTTTCGTGTTCACCGCGACGGACGGTGGGTACGCCAAGCGCACCGCCGTCGACGAGTACCGCGTCCAGGGCCGCGGCGGCCTCGGCATCAAGGCCGCCAAGATCGTGGAGGACCGCGGCTCGCTCGTCGGCGCGCTGGTGGTCGAGGAGGGCGACGAGATCCTCGCCATCACGCTGTCCGGTGGTGTGATTCGTACGCGAGTCAACGAAGTCAGGGAGACGGGCCGTGACACCATGGGCGTCCAACTGATCAACCTGGGCAAGCGGGATGCCGTCGTCGGCATCGCCCGCAACGCCGAGGCCGGGGCCGAGGCCGACGAGGTCGACGGCGTCGAGGACGCCGAAATCGGCGCCACCGCCGAAGCTGCCGAGGGCGCCGAGCCCTCGGTCGGGGAGCACGAGGAGTAGAGCGTGAGTGGAGCCACGGGCGCCGGACAGGCTTCCGCCGGAGCAGCTGGAGCGAACGGTGCCCGTGGCCCTGCCACGGACTCCCAGGGGGTTACGGTGACGGACACTCGGGGCCCCAAGGCCTCCTACGAGACGTACGGCAACGGGCCGCTGCCCGGCGAGCGCGAGCAGCCCCAGGGCCCCGCGCAGCCGTACCACCCGCCGCAGGCGTACGGCGGCCAGGCGGCCGCCCAGGGCGGCGCGGTGCGCCGCCCGCGCACCGGGGCGCGCACCACGCCGCGCACCCGCAAGGCGCGCCTGCGGGTGGCCAAGGCCGATCCGTGGTCGGTGATGAAGGTCAGCTTCCTGCTCTCCATCGCGCTGGGCATCTGCACGGTCGTGGCGGCCGCGGTGCTGTGGATGGTCATGGACGCCATGGGTGTCTTCTCCACGGTCGGCGGCACCATCTCCGAGGCCACCGGCTCGAACGAGTCGAACGGCTTCGACCTGCAGTCCTTCCTGTCGCTGCCGCGCGTGCTGATCTTCACCTCGGTGATCGCGGTGATCGACGTGGTGCTGGCCACCGCGCTGGCCACGCTGGGCGCCTTCATCTACAACCTGTCCGCCGGCTTCGTCGGAGGGGTGGAGCTGACGCTCGCCGAGGACGAGTGAGCGGGCCGGGGGCCGCCCGGGAACCGATTTTGGGACTGGCCCCCACGTGCGCTAATCTTCAGGGGTCAGCGCGCGAGACGAAAACCTCGCAGAGCGCGGCGGGGCTATAGCTCAGTTGGTTAGAGCGCATCCCTGATAAGGATGAGGCCACAGGTTCAAATCCTGTTAGCCCCACAGTGTCGATCGGCCCGGACGGTTCTCCGTCCGGGCCGATCGCTTTGTACCGGTCGCTATGTCCTCGTATCACCCGTTCGGGGGCGTTAGTTGGGGCGTACGCAGGTCACCGATCGATATCGATCGGTGTGTATAGTCGGCGACAGAAGTCCCCTACGCCAAGGAAAGACGAGGTCGCGCGGTGAAGAAGCTCCTCCTGGTCGCACTGGCCGCCATCGGCGGGCTCCTCGTGTACCGCCAGATCCAGGCGGATCGCGCCGAGCAGGACCTGTGGACGGAGGCGACCGACTCCGTGCCCGCAGGTTCGGGTGTGTGACCCTCACAGAGGCAACAGTCTGATGCCGGAACCCCGGCCGCCCCAGAGGCGGCCGGGGTTCTGTGCGTCGCGGGGCCTGTGATGTTGCGTACGCGAACCCTTTCGTTGCTGTGGCAAATAGGTCGACCGGGGTGTTCCTTGTGGCCGTCCGCGCAGACAGGGCCGTGGCGGGCGGTGCAGGATGGCCCGGACCCGGCCGCGCAGGCCGCGGAGACGACGAGGGGAAGCACGTGACGAAGCGGTGCGGCAGGGGGCGGGCGGCGCTGGCCGGAGCGGCGGCGGTGTGCGTGGTCGCCGTGCTGCCCGGTGCCGCGTGGGCGGCCGGTGACGGCTACCGGTTCGCCGACGGGTCCGTGCCCGTCCAGGGCGCCCCGGGGACCGGCGGGGCACCGGAGTTGAAGGACCGGCAGCTCTACCGCTCCAGCCTGGCCAGCGGCGCGAAGCAGTACTACGCGGTGCGCCTGGACGCCCGGGAGGACGCGTACGTCTCCGTGACGGCCGTGCCCGGGGACGAGGGCGCCGCCGAGGACGCCAGCGACGGGTTCCGTACGGTCCTGGAGACCGCGGACCACGTCATGTGCGACGGGCAGCAGACCGCCAAGTTCGGCTCCACCGGGTACGCCCGCCGGCTCACCGCGGGCGCCGGGCGCACGCTGAAGCCGGGCAGCACGACCTGTGCGCAGGCGGGCACGTACTACCTGCGGGTCGAGCGCATCGGCCGCGGCGACCCCGGGGCCTGGGACCTGGAGATCCGCCACGTCACCGAGCCCGGCCTGACCGATCCCGGCGCGGCGGGCGGACCGGGCAGCACCCCCGCCGCCGCCCCGCCCTCCGCCGGGGCGCCCGTGGCCAAGGCGGGCGGGGCGGGCTTCGCCGACGCGGCGGCCGTCACCGCGGGCAGCTGGACCGCACGCGTCGAGCCCGGCCGCACCCTCTACTACCGGGTCCCCGTGAACTGGGGGCAGCAGCTGTCCGTCGCGGCCGACCTCGGGGCCAGCGCCAAGGACGGCGGCCCGGTCAGCGGCGCGGTCGAGGTCGAGCTGTTCAACCCGGCGCTCGGACAGGTGGACCAGAACAGCGGGCCGTACGACGACAAGGGGACGTCCCTGTCGCTGGAGCCGCTGCCCGCCGTCGCGTACGCCAACCGGTTCGCCTCCGGCGAGACGGCCGCGGCCGTGCGGTTCGCGGGCTGGTACTACGTGGCGGTCTCGCTCAGCCCCGAGGTGGCGCGGAGCTACGGCTCGCTGCCGCTCACGCTGCGGGTCGGCGTGACCGGAGAGGCCACGCGGGAGCCGGACTACGACGGGGATCCCGGGCCCTTCCGGCTCGCGGGCGGCTCCGGGCCGCTGGCCGGCGGCTCCGGCGCGAGCGGCTCCGACGGGGACGCGCGGGCCGCGACGATGCGGGTCGTCGCGGTGGCCGGGATCGGCACGGGATCCGTACTGCTGCTGGGGCTGGGGGCGTGGACGGTGCTGGCGCGGCGGCCGGGCCGGGCCCGGGGAGTCTGAAGACGCTCACCGGGACGCTCCTTGAGGGCACTCTCTCCGGGACGCTCCCCTAAGGCACTCCCCGAGGGCGTTCGCCGTGGCTTCGCGACCGCGCCTTCAGAGCTGGGTCAGTGCCCATAGGCCCACCGCCAGGCAGGCCAGCGCCACGATCAGCACCGGGACCGCCACCTTCGGGGGCGGTCCCGGTCGCCTGGGGCGCCCGGCGGCGTGCCGGGCCGGGGCGGGCTGGAGTGGAACCCCGGGGCCGGGAGCGGTGTATTGACGAGTGGGGGACTGATCGTGGAGTGGCCCGGCCGCCGGACCCGGTGACGCGCCGGGCGCGGCGGCGTACTGGGGGGAGGCCGTGTGCGCGGGGAAGTGGTCGGGGAGCCGGGTGGTCGGCGGGGTCGGCTGTTCGGCCGGGAGCGGCAGCCTGAAGCCGTCCCGGGCCGGGGGCCGCGGGGGCTGGGCCTGGCGCTCGGGCCGTTCCGCCTGCGCTTCGGGGTGGTCCTGGGGCGCGCGTTGCCGGAGCGGCTGGGCGGTGTGCCGGGAGGGCGCGGGGGCCGGTTCGGGGGCGTGGGGTACGGAGCCGGGTGCGGCGGGCCCGGGTGCGGCGGCGGCCTCCGGTGCGGCCCAGGCCTGGCCGGGGCCGGGGATGCCGGTACCGCTGTGGGGAGACTGCGGGCCGCTGGTGCCGGTGTGCCCGGTGTCGGTGCCGGTGGTGCCGCTGTCGGGGGCGTCCGGCGGGACGTCCGCCGGCGAGTCCGCGTCCGTGCCCGCGTGCGGATCCGGGTGCGCCCCGGCCGGGTCGGGGGCGGCCGCGTGGGCGGGGGCCCGGCGGGCCGGGCCCTCGGGGCCGAAACCGGCCGGGAGCGGGCCCAACTGGTCGAAGATCTCCACCGGTTCGTCGTCGAACGCGGGCTCGGGCAGCAGCTCCACGGCCGCCGCGAGCGCCTTGCGGGCCCCCGTGGCGGTGCGGAAGCGGGCGTCCGGGTCCGGCTGCAGCAGCCCGGCGAGCACCTGCCACAGCGGCTCGGGGACGCCCTGCGGGGCGCCCGGCGTGCCGTACGCCGTGAAGTGGTCCACCAGGGCCTTGGCGTCCGGCTTCTGACCCTCCAGCAGGTAGACGGCGACCAGGCCCGCCGCGAACAGGTCGGCCGGGAAGTCCGGCTCCGCGCCCTGCATCTGCTCGGGCGCGAAGTACCCGGGCGTCCCGACGACGTAGTTGGTCTCGGTCAGCCGGGGCTCGCCCTTGCGCATCGAGATCCCGAAGTCGGACAGCCGCAGGTGCGGCCGTCCGGTCCCGGTGGCCTCCAGCAGGATGTTGGCCGGCTTGATGTCGCGGTGCACGACCCCCTCCGCGTGCACCGCGGCCAGCCCGGCCAGCAGCTGGTCGAGCAGGACGCAGACCAGCCGCGCGGGCAGCGGGCCGTAGTCCCCTATGACGTGGGCCAGCGAGCCGCCGCCCACCAGGTCCATCGTGAACAGCACCTTGTCGTCGTCCGCGGCCCAGCTGGCCGGGGCGAGGACGTGCGGGTGGTCGATCCTCACGGCCTGCTCGCGCACGAAGCGCAACAGGGTGTGCGCGTCGCTCTGCTGCAGGACCTTGGCCGCGACGTACCGCTTGCGGCGGTGGTCCCAGGCGCGCCAGACCGCCCCGACGCCACCGCGTCCGATCGGATCGACCAGCTCGTACCGACCGGCGAAGACCTCACCCATTGCGCTGCGCCCGCTCCCCGTCACCCGTGCCGACGTCGTGTCCCGCTGCGTGCCGCCCGTACCGTCAGGACCGCGCGTACGGTCCTGACCGCTCGTGCTCCGGTCGGCCGCGGATCCGGCGTGGGGGCCGGCCGCGGACCCGGCCGCGGATCAGTTCTGGTGCGACTCGTAGTGGGCGACCGCGTCCGCGGTGCGCCCGGCGCCGTACACCCGGAGGAACTCTGCCAGTTCGGGATGGGTGGGGGCGAGGGAGTCGGCGGCGTCGATGATGTCGCCCGCCGCCGCGACCGAGCGCAGCAGCGACTGGATCTCGCGGACCACGCGCCGTACGGTCGGCGCCCCGGTGCTGGTGGTGGTCTGGCTCGGAGCCGTCAGGACGGAGCCGCCCTGGGACTTCTTGATCTCGTCCATGCGGTCCGTGGCCTCGGCGGCGCTTGCGCTGCCGTCGGCGACCTGGCCCGCGAGCTCCTGGAGGGCCTGTACGCGCTGGACCACGGCCGGGTTGCCGATCTTCGCGCGCTGACCGCTCATCAGCTGGGACAGCATGGGCGCCGACAGCCCGAGCACCGCGGCGAGCCGGGCCTGGTTGAGGCCCAGGTCGTCGATGAGCCGACGGAAGAGCGCCCCCAACGGCTCGCCGTACCAACTGCGTTGAAGTTCTCTCGCTCTCGCCGTGGCTTCCTGCTGTGCTGCATCCATTGCGTCTCCCCATCGCTTCGGTTCGCTGCTGCGAACCTAGTCGTGCATCTTACGGAGAGTGGTCGTCCACCGGGAGTCCCAATCCTTTTGCGGGATCCCCGGGGTGACCGGGTACTCTGGTCTGCGGCCAGGGGCCTTAGCTCAGTTGGTAGAGCGCTGTCTTTGCATGGCAGATGTCAGGGGTTCGACTCCCCTAGGCTCCACAGCGAAAAAATGCCCTCCGAACCTGCGGGAACGCAGCTTCGGAGGGCATTTTCGCGTCCTGGGCGGGCCGGGACGCGGGGGATTGGGCCAGCCGAGTGGTGTTCATCAGAAGATCTGCGCAGCGGTTGCGTCGCTCCCGGAAATCCCCGAATGCGTACACATCATGAGGAAGGTATGTAGATCGCTCCGCCCCGGAGCGCGACCCGAACCCGAAAGCGAGGGGTCATGGCCACCAAGGTCAAGACGTTCTGGACCGCCTTCATCACGCTGCTGCTCGCCGTTCTCGCCCCGCTCGGCCTGGCGACCTCCGCCACCGCCGCCCAGCGCCCCGCCGCCCAGAGCACGGAGGGCGCGGCCGACGCCGTCGCCACCGCCGTCCGGGCGGAGGTGCCCGTCCAGCGGGAAGCCTCGTACGCGGGAGTGGTGCGCGACCGGTCGCTGCCGCCCACGATCAAGCAGCGCATCGGCGCGGAGGCGCACGGCTCCTCGCCCTCGTCGCGCCACCTGTCGGCCGCGGCGCCGCTCGACACCGTCCTCACCGACCAGGTGCTCGCGGCCGCGTAGGGCGCCGGGAGCTCCAGGTCTCCCGACGCCCGTGACCGTGACCTACGCGGTACGGCCTGCGGTCAGCGACGCTCGTCGCCCTCCGCGGCCTCGGCCTCGGCCTGCTTGGCCTGCACCTCCGGGTCCAGGACCTCGTGGCCAGTGCCGTCGACGGAGGTCAGTGGAGTCCGGTCGGAGACCTCGGTGGGAGCCGGCGGCTCGACCAGCCAGTCCGGGTTGGCCTGCTTGTCCCACCACTTCCAGGCGGCGAAGGCGCCGCCCGCCAGAACGCCCAGGACCGCGAGGCCCTTGGCGAGGCGTCCGGCCCTGGCCCGACGCTCGTGCTTCCTGACGATCTTCTGAACTTCCTTGGCCGTCACCTGACCGCGCAGCGCGGCCAGAGCGGCGGCGGAGCGGGCCACGGCCTCGTCCCTCACGGGCGCAGCAGCCGCGACGGCCTGCTCGACACGCGGCACCGTGTAGTCAGCGGCCTGCCGCGCGGCCCTGCGGGTCCGGACCGCGGCACGATGCGCGGCCTCGTCGACCCTCGGGGGAACATGCGGCGCCACGTGGGCGCCGTACTGAACACGTGCCTGGTGCCGTGCTTGATGGGCGGCCTTGGAGACCTTGGGCGCGAGCCGTACGCGGGCCTCGTGCGCGTACTGCGCAGCCTGGTCCTTGGCCGTGCCTGCGTAGGGCGCCACCACTTCCGCGGCGTGCAGCACGCTGTCCTTCGCCGAGTCCGCGGCGGCGCGCACGCTGTCGATGCGGGTCACAGGATCCTCCTCCTCGGTGGCGGGGTCGTGAATTCGCCTATCCACCCTTTTCGAGATCATGCCTGTCGGCGCCCGATCCGGCATGCGCAACCGGGCATACGGGGCAATCCGCCGCAAGGGCGTGGTTCGCGGGGCAAGGAGAGCTCCCGTCGACGATGCCACGGTTCGCCTCCGCGCGCTCCCATACCGGGACGACTGACCCGCCTTTATCCGTAGTCGCCTGTTCCGTGCGAGGATCGGGAAACGTCAGAGCAGACTTACGGAAGGCAGGATCGTGGCCGAGCAGCTTTACGCCACCCTGAAGACGAACCACGGCGACATCGAGATCCGGTTGCTGCCGAACCACGCGCCGAAGACCGTCGCCAACTTCGTGGAACTCGCCCAGGGCGAGCGCGAGTGGGTGCACCCCCAGACCGGCAAGAAGTCCACGGACAAGCTCTACGACGGCACGGTCTTCCACCGCGTCATCAGCGGCTTCATGATCCAGGGCGGCGACCCGCTGGGCAACGGCACCGGCGGCCCGGGCTACAAGTTCGCGGACGAGTTCCACCCGGAGCTCGCCTTCGACAAGCCGTACCTGCTGGCGATGGCCAACGCCGGGCCGGGCACCAACGGCTCGCAGTTCTTCATCACGGTGGCCCCCACCGCGTGGCTGACCCGCAAGCACACCATCTTCGGCGAGGTCAGCAACGACGCCGGCAAGAAGGTCGTCGACGCGATCGCCGCGGCGCAGACCAACCCGCGCACGGACCGTCCGGTCCAGGACGTGGTGATCGAGTCGGTCGTCGTCGAGACCCGCTGACACACCCGCCCGGCGCGCGCGCCGGGGGAAACTTTTCGCCCCGCCCGTCCGTCAGGATGGGCGGGGCGGTGTGTTGAGCACGGCCAGGAAGGGACCCCATGGACCAGACCTGCTACCGGCATCCCGAGGTGGAGACCGGCATTCGCTGCACCCGCTGCGAGCGGCCGATCTGCCCGGAGTGCATGGTCAGCGCCTCCGTGGGATTCCAGTGCCCCGAGTGCGTACGGGACGGTTCGGGCACCGGGCACGCCCCGACGGCGAACCAGCCGCGCACGGTCGCGGGCTCGGCGGTCACCAAGGGCGACCCCAGACTGCTGACCAAGCTGCTGATCGGTGCCAACGTGCTGGTCTTCATCGCGGTCATGGCGCAGGGCAACCGGCTGGTCAGCGACCTGGCGATGCTGGGCGGATGGCCGCTGCCGCCGCGGTTCGTGACCGAGGGCGTGGCGGCCGGCCAGTGGTACCGCCTGGTGACCTCGATGTTCCTGCACCAGGAGGTCTGGCACATCGGGTTCAACATGCTCAGCCTGTGGTGGCTGGGCGGGCCGCTGGAGGCCCAGCTGGGCCGGCTCCGGTTCCTGGCGCTGTACCTGCTGTCGGGTCTGGCGGGCAGCGCCTGCGTCTACCTCTTCGCCGACCCCAACTCGTTCACGCTCGGCGCGTCGGGCGCGGTATTCGGCCTGTTCGGCGCCACGGCGGTGCTGATGCGGCGGATGCGCTACGACATGCGCCCGCTGATCGCGATCCTCGCGGTGAACCTGCTCATCACGTTCATGACGCCCGGGATCTCCTGGCAGGCGCACATCGGCGGCCTGGTCGCGGGCGGCGCCATGGCCTTCGGCATCCTGCTGCCCGCGCCCCGCGAGAAGCGCGCGCTGGTGCAGGCCGGGACCTTCGCGGTGACGGCCGTGGTGATCCTGGTGGTGGTCCTGGCCCGGACGGCCGCGCTCACCTGAGACGGCGGCCGGGCCGCCGGCCCGGCGCTGTGCGGCGCGGTACCGGTCCCGCTCACCTGAGACCGGTTGTGCACAAGCTTTCCCCACCGTTGTCCACAGCGGGTGCCGGATTGTGCGCACCCTGTGGGGAACAGCAGTGCCCCTTGTCCCCGGCGTGGGTTTCCCCAGCAGGGACAAGGGGCGAAGGCTGGTGGGCCAAAGGTCCCGCAGTCACATCGGCGTCAACACGATGCGAGTTATCCACAGATCGTCTGACCTTTTCCCCAGTGTGGACAACGCTGTGGATAACTCAGGGCAGAACTTGACGTGCGGGGTGCGGAGCAGCTACTTCCACTGGGTGGAGACGCCGAAGCCGCCCGCGATGAAGCCGAAGCCGACCACGATGTTCCAGTTGCGGATCGACTTGATCGGCAGCGAGCCGTCGGTGACGTAGAAGACCACGATCCACGCCAGGCCGACCAGGAACAGTGCCAGCATCACCGGGGCGACCCAGCTGCGGTTGCCGAGCTTGATGCTGGTCGCCTGCTTCGTCGTCGCCGGCGGCGGCGTGAAGTCGGCCTTCTTGCGGATACGTGACTTCGGCACGAGGGACTCTCCTGTCGATGCGCTGCGTGACCGCGCAGGGAACTGTGGCTGGCGCCCCGGCGGGGGCGAGGGGGACCGTGACCTCCCCCGGGCGTCCGTTAGCGTAGTGCTTCCGCGGCGTCTGAGGAGAGCAGGGTACGTTGAGCAATTCTGCCGACTCCCCGTCCGGACCCGCGCGCACCACCCGGTGGAGGCCCGTCCGGGTCCTCACGGCCGCCGTCTTCGCCCTCGCCGGGCTGATCTTCGTGACGAGCTTCAACACGGCCAAGGGCACCAACATCCGCACCGACGCCTCCCTGCTGAAGCTCTCCGACCTCATCCAGGAGCGCAGCGGCAAGAACGCCGGCCTGGAGGAGTCCACCGCGGCCGTGCGCGGCGACGTCGACGCGCTCGCCCGGCGCGACGACGGCTCCACCAAGGCCGAGGACGAGAAGCTCGGCGCGCTGGAGCGGACCGCGGGCACCACGCCCCTGAAGGGCGAGGGCCTCACCGTCACCCTCAACGACGCCCCGCCCGGCGCCCAGGCCGCCCCCGGCTACCCCGAGCCGCAGGCCAACGACCTGGTCATCCACCAGCAGGACCTCCAGGCCGTCGTGAACGCCCTGTGGAAGGGCGGCGCCCAGGGCATCCAGGTCATGGACCAGCGCCTGATCTCCACCAGCGCCGTCCGCTGCGTCGGCAACACGCTGATCCTCCAGGGCCGCGTCTACTCGCCGCCGTACAAGATCACCGCGGTCGGCGGAACCGGCGCGCTGCAGAAGGCGCTCGGCGCGTCGCCCGCCCTGCAGAACTACCAGCTGTACGTGAAGGCGTACGGGCTCGGCTGGAAAGTCGACGAGCACCGGGCGATGACTCTCCCCGGCTACTCGGGCACAGTGGATCTCCACTACGCGAAGCCGGTGGGCTAGCCGCCCCGCGAAGCCGGTGAGCCAGCCGCCCGGGGAAACCGTTGGGGGAGCCGATGTCGGTGCGCGCGGTCGTCAGGACGTTCAGCGAGCTGTGCATCACCGTCGGCGCCCTGATCGTGCTGTTCGTGGTGTACGTACTGTTCTGGACCGGAGTGAAGGCCGTCGGCGCCACCGACGACCAGGTCCGCGGGCTGCAGGACGCGTGGGCGCGCGGCCCCGTCGCCTCCGCCCCGCCCGCCGGAGGCTCCCCGGCCGCGCCGCCCCCGCCCGCGTACCGGTCCGGCAAGGCCTTCGCCGTCATGTACGTGCCCCGCTTCGGCAAGGGCTGGGACTGGCCCGTCCTGGAGGGCACCGCGGTACCCACCCTGCAGAAGGGCCTCGGGCACTACGCCGGCACCGCCCGGCTCGGCCAGACCGGCAACTTCGCGGTCGCCGGCCACCGGCGCACCTACGGCGACCCGTTCAAGGACTTCCCCGAGCTGCGCCCCGGCGACCCGATCGTGCTGACCGACGGCACGACGTGGTTCACCTACCGGGTCGACGGCAAGCCGTACCGCACGGTGCCCGGTGACACCGCGGTCATCGACCCGGTGCCGCGCAAGTCCGGATTCGACGGGCCCGGGCGCTATCTGACCCTGACGACCTGCGACCCCGAGTGGGGCAGCAGCCACCGGCTGATCGCGTGGGCGCACCTGGACGCCACCCAGCCCGTGACACGGGGCAGGCCGCGAGCTTTGGACAGCTGACCCAAGTGTCGGCCCCGACCCTTAGTCTGGTGCGGTAACGATACGGAAGGGACACGAGGCGTCATGTACGGCTGGATCTGGCGGCACCTGCCGGGCAATGCGTGGGTGAAGGCCCTCATTTCGCTCGTCCTGGTGCTCGCGGTCGTCTACGTGCTCTTCCAGTACGTGTTCCCCTGGGCGGAGCCACTGCTTCCGTTCAACGATGTGACGGTGGACGGCCAGTGAGCTCTCGGATTCTCGTCGTCGACAACTACGACAGCTTCGTCTTCAACCTCGTTCAGTACCTCTACCAGCTCGGTGCCGAGTGCGAGGTCGTGCGCAACGACCAGGTCTCCCTCGCGCACGCCCAGGACGGCTTCGACGGCGTCCTGCTCTCGCCCGGCCCCGGCACCCCCGAAGAGGCCGGCATCTGCGTCGAGATGGTGCGCCACTGCGCCGACACCGGCGTCCCCGTCTTCGGCGTCTGCCTGGGCATGCAGTCGATGGCCGTGGCGTACGGCGGCGTCGTCGACCGCGCCCCCGAACTGCTGCACGGCAAGACGTCCCCGGTCGTGCACGGCGGCAAGGGCGTCTTCGCCGGACTGCCCTCGCCCTTCACGGCCACCCGGTACCACTCGCTGGCCGCCGAACCCGCCGCCCTGCCGGACGTCCTCGAGGTCACCGCGCGCACCGAGGACGGCATCATCATGGGCCTGCGCCACCGCGAGCTGGCCGTCGAGGGCGTGCAGTTCCACCCCGAGTCCGTGCTGACCGAGCACGGCCACCTGATGCTGGCCAACTGGCTGGAGCAGTGCGGGGACACCGGCGCCGTGGACCGGTCCGCGGGACTCGCGCCGGTGGTGGGCAAGGCCGTCGCGTGACCGCGCTGCGCCCGGAGCCGCCGGGGCAGCGCGGGGAGCACCAGTCGCCGTGGTTCCGCTCCCCCGGCATGCCCGGGGAGCAGGAGTCCGCGCCGGCCGCCGACGACACCGCGCCGATACCCGGCCCGCCCGCCGACCCGGGCGCACCCGGCGGGCGGATACCCGGCCCCCGCACGGAAGCCGCCCCCGGCCCGTCCCCGGAGCCCTTCCCGGACCCGGCCGGCCCCGCGCCCGAGCCCTTCGCCGACCCGGCCGCCGACACGCCCGACGACGCCACCATGGCGCTGCGCACGGTCCCCGCCGCCGGTGAGCCGCTGCCGACCGGCCCCGGACGCGCCGAGCGCCGCAAGGCGGCCCGCAAGCGCGGCGGACGAGGCAGAGCGCCCCAGCGGCCCCAGAGGCCCCCAGAGGCCCCCCAGCGGCCTCTGACGCGGGTCGAGGCCCGCAGGGCCGCCCGCGCCCGCAAGGACAGCGTGGGCGTCGTCATGAGCCGCGTGGTGGGCGAGCTGTTCATCACCTTCGGCGTCGTGATGCTGCTCTTCGTCACCTACCAGCTGTGGTGGACCAACATCCGGGCCGGCCAGCAGGCCGACAAGGCCACCCACCAGATCCAGGACGACTGGGCCAAGGGCAGCGGCACCCCCGAGGCGTTCGAGCCCGGCCAGGGCTTCGCCATCATGCACATCCCCAAGCTGGACGTCGTCGTGCCGATCGCCGAGGGCATCAGCAAGGAGAAGGTCCTCGACCGGGGCATGGTCGGCCACTACTCCGAGGGCGGCCTCAAGACCGCGATGCCCTCCGCCAAGCAGGGCAACTTCGCCGTCGCCGGGCACCGCAACACCCACGGCGAGCCGTTCCGCTACATCAACCGGCTGACCAAGGGTGACCCGATCGTGGTGGAGACGCGGGACGCGTACTACACGTACGAGATGGAGAGCATCCTGCCGCAGACCTCCCCGTCGAACGTCAGCGTGATCGCGCCCGTGCCCGAGGGCTCGGGCTTCACCAAGCCCGGCCGCTACCTCACGCTGACCACCTGCACGCCGGAGTTCACCAGCACCTACCGCATGATCGTGTGGGGCAAGCTGGTGGACGAACGTCCGCGCAGCAAGGGCAAGCCGGCCGCGCTCGTAAGCTGATCCCTCCAGACCTGAAGACGGGACAGACAGTGGCAGCACGTGCGCGGAGCCGGATCGCCGGCGCCATCAGTGTCTTCGGCGAGCTGCTGATCACGGCGGGAGTCCTGCTCGGCCTGTTCGTCGTCTACTCGCTGTGGTGGACCAACGTCCTCGCCGACCGGCAGGCCGACCGCCAGGGCGACCAGGTCCGCGACCGCTGGGCCGGCGGCCCCGGCGCCCTGGACACCAAGGACGGCATCGGCTTCCTGCACGTACCCGCCATGAAGAACGGCGAGGTGCTGGTCAAGCGCGGCACCGACGCCAAGACCCTCAACGGCGGCGTCGCCGGCTACTACGAGAAGCCGGTCAAGTCCGCGCTCCCCCAGGACCTCAAGGGCAACTTCACCCTGGCCGCGCACCGCGACGGCCACGGCGCCAAGTTCCACAACATCCACAAGCTCAAGGACGGCGACCCGATCGTCTTCGAGACCAAGGACACCTGGTACGTCTACAAGGTCTACGAGACGCTCCCCGAGACCTCCAAGTACAACGTGGACGTCCTGGACCAGGTCCCCAAGGAGTCCGGCAGGACCAAGCCGGGCCGCTACATCACCCTGACGACCTGCACGCCCATGTACACCTCGGACTACCGCTACATCGTGTGGGGCGAGCTGGTGCGCACCGAGAAGGTCGACAAGGACCGCACCCCGCCCGCCGAACTGCGCTGACGGACTCGGTACCGCGTACGGGAGCCGACAGACGCTTCCCGCTTACGCGAGCCGACAGACGTTCCCCACGTACGGGAGAGGGCCCCGGCACCATCAGGTGCCGGGGCCCTCTCCCGTACGTACCGCAGCCCTGCGGGCAGCGGCCGCGGACCGTCCGTGGTGCCGGAGTGCTAGTCGTGCTCGCGGTGCGAGAGGCCGTCCAGTCCGAAGACCGTGTTGCCGCCGTTGTCACCGCCCTGCTGGCCGTTCCCGCCGTTGTTGCCGCCGCCGCCCATCGTCTTCACGTTGACCTGCTGGTTCGGCTGCGCCTGGCTGCCGCCCTGCGGGTCCTGCGTGAGCACGCGCGCGTTGTCGTCGTTCGGACCGTCGACGTTGCCCAGCTGCAGCCCCGCCTGCTGGAGCAGCTGCTTCGCCTCGCCCAGCGTCTTGCCGAACAGGCTGGGCACCTGCGCCTGCTGCTTGGGGCCCTTGGAGACCTCCAGCGTCACCGTGGAGTCCTTGTCGGCCTTGCCGCTCTTGGGGTCCTGCTTGACGACCTGGTTGGCCGGCTTGTCCGAGTCGACGTCGACCCGGGCCACCTTGAAGCCCAGGCCCTCCAGCTGCGCCTTCGCCGCGTTGAAGTCCTGGCCCTCGACCGAGGGCACGTCCTGCTGGCCCTTCTTGGCGACGGTCAGCGTGACCTTGGTGCCCTTCTCGACCTCGGTGTTGCCCTCGGGGTCCTGGCCCAGGACGGTGCCCGGCTCCTTGTCCGAGTCCTTCTGCTCCACCTCGATGTTGCTGAAGCCGGCCGACTGCAGGTTGTTGCGGGCCTTCTCCAGGGACTGCTCGGTGACGTCCGGCACCTTGACCTTGGGGGCGCCCTCGGAGACGACGACCTGCACGGTGTCGCCCTCGTTCATCTTGGCGTCGCCCTCGGCCGAGGGGGTCTGGCTGCAGATCGCGCCCTTGGGCTGGTCGCAGCGCTCCGTGCCCGACGTGGCGACCTTGACGCCCGCGTTCGTCGCGAGCCCCTGGGCCTGCTTCAGCGTCTTGCCGACCAGCTGCGGCACGGTGACCTGGCTGGAGTCGTCGCCCGTGCTGCCGAACACCGCCCGGCCGATCAGGACCGCGCCGATCAGCACCAGGATGCCCGCGACCACCAGCAGGATCGTCGACGTGTGCGACTTCTTCTGGCGGCGCCGGTCCGGACGCTCGTCGTACCCGTAGCTCCCGTCGTCCGGGTTCATGGGCGGCAGCATGCTCGTCTGCCCGGCCGCGTGGTCCGCCTGGCGCAGCGCCGTCGTGGGCTGGTCCTCCGGCGGGTAGCCGCCGTAGCCGACGGCGCCCAGGGCGGCCGTCGCGGCGACCGGCTGCCCGTCCAGGCACGCCTCGATGTCGGCCCGCATCTCGTCGGCCGACTGGTAGCGGTAGTCCGGGTCCTTGACCAGCGCCTTCAGGACGATGGCGTCCATCTCCGGCGTGATCTCGGGGTCGTACACGCTCGGCGGCTGCGGCTCCTCGCGCACGTGCTGGTACGCCACCGCGACCGGCGAGTCGCCGACGAACGGCGGCCGCACGGTCAGCAGCTCGTACAGCAGGCAGCCCGTCGAGTACAGGTCCGAGCGGGCGTCCACCTGCTCGCCCTTGGCCTGCTCGGGCGAGAGGTACTGCGCGGTGCCGATCACGGCCGCGGTCTGCGTCATGGTCATGCCGGAGTCGCCCATGGCGCGGGCGATGCCGAAGTCCATGACCTTGACCTGGCCGGTGCGCGTGAGCATGACGTTCGCCGGCTTGATGTCGCGGTGCACGATGCCGGCGCGGTGCGAGTACTCCAGCGCCTGCAGGATGCCGACCGTCATCTCCAGCGTGCGCTCGGGCAGCAGCTTGCGCCCGGAGTGCAGCAGCTCGCGCAGCGTCGACCCGTCGACGTACTCCATCACGATGTACGGGATCGAGACGCCGTCGACGTAGTCCTCGCCGGTGTCGTAGACCGCGACGATCGCCGGGTGGTTGAGCGAGGCGGCCGACTGGGCCTCACGGCGGAACCGGGCCTGGAAGGACGGGTCACGGGCGAGATCGGCCCGCAGCGTCTTCACGGCGACGGTGCGGCCGAGCCTGGTGTCGTGGGCGAGGTAGACCTCCGCCATGCCACCGCGGCCGAGCACCGAGCCCAGCTCGTACCGGCCGCCGAGGCGACGCGGCTCTTCCATAACTGTTCCAGCCCTCTCCGTCAGTCCCGACCGCACCCGTGTGTGGTCCGGCGGTGTGCTGTTCGCGCATACGCTACCGGGCACCGCGCGCTGATCAGCGCGCGACCGTCAGCTGATACCCGACCGGTACACGGGCCCACGGGTCACTTCTTGCTCTCGAGGACCGCCTTCATCACGTCGTGGGCGATCGGCCCGGCCAGGCCGCCACCGGTGATGTCGTCCCGGCGCGCGTCGCTGTCCTCCACGATGACCGCCACCGCGACCGGGGAGCCGGCGTCCGTCCTGGCGTACGAGATGAACCAGGCGTAGGGGTTCTTGCTGTTGCGCTCGCCGTGCTGCGCGGTGCCCGTCTTGCCGCCGACCTTGAAGCCGTCGATGGCCGCGCTGGAGCCCGTGCCGTTCTCGACGACGCTCTCCATCATCTGCTGGAGCAGCTGCGCGTTCTTCTGCGACAGCGGCCGGCTCATCTCCTCCGGCTCGGTCTTCTGCAGCACGTCCAGGTTCGGCGCCCGCAGCTGGTCGATCATGTACGGCTTCATCAGCTTGCCGTCGTTGGCGATCGCCGCCGTGACCATCGCCATCTGCAGCGGGGTGGTCGCCGTGTTGAACTGTCCGATCGAGGAGAGCGCGTTGCCCGGGCGGTCCATCTTGGAGTCGTACACCGAGGCCACCGCGCGCACCGGCACGAACTGCTCCTCGGTGAAGCCGAACTTCTTCGCCGTCTCCAGCATGTCGTCCCGGCCCACCTCGTCGCCGAGCTTGGCGAACACCGAGTTGCAGGAGACCTCCAGGGCCTTCTTCAGGCTCGCGTTCTTGCAGCCCGACGCGTGGTTCACCATCGGCGTGCTGGTCGTCGGAAGGATGTACGGCTCCGGCGTGTCCGTCGCCGCCTCGACGTCGGTGATCTTGCCGTGCTCCAGCGCCGCCGCGGCCGTGACGACCTTGAACGTCGAACCGGGCGGGTAGATCTCGCGCAGCGCGCGGTTCAGCTTCGGCTTGTCCGGGTCCTTCTCCAGCGCCGTCCAGGCCGTCGCGTCCTTGTTGTGGTACCCGGCGAAGGCCGAAGGGTCGTACGAAGGGGTGGACGCCAGCGCCAGGATCCGGCCGGTCGCCGGGTCGATCGCCGCGACCGCGCCCTTCTTCTTGCCCAGGCCCTCGTAGGCGGCGCGCTGCGCGGCGCCGTTCAGGGTCGTGATGACGTCGCCGCCCTTCTTCTTGTCACCCGTGAACATCGCCAGGGTGCGGTCGAAGAAGAGCCGGTTGTCGTTGCCCGTGAGGATGCCGTCCTCGATCTTCTCGATCTGGGTGGCGTCGTAGGCCTGCGACGCGTACCCCGTCACCGGCGCCCACATGGGGCCGTCGACGTAGGTGCGCTTGAACTTGTACAGGGTGTCCTTGGTGTCGACCGAGCCGGTGATCGGCTTGCCGTCGACGATGATGTTCCCGCGCTCGCTCGCGTACCGCTCGATCGTGGTCCGGCTGTTCTTGTCCTTGGAGTTGAGCTCCTCCGCCTGCACGTACTGCAGCCAGTTGGTGCGCACCAGGAGCGCGAGGACCAGCAGCCCGCAGAAGACGGCGATTCTGCGAAGGGGCTTGTTCACGGGCGGACCACCTGGGTCATCTCGGCGTCCGGGGACGGCGCGGGGGCGGGGGCGGGACGGCGCGCGGTGTCACTGATGCGGATCAGGATGCCGATCAGCGCCCAGTTCGCCAGCACCGAGGAACCGCCGTACGCGACGAACGGCATGGTCATGCCGGTCAGCGGGATCAGGCCCATCACACCGCCCGCGACGACGAACACCTGGATCGCGAACGCGCCCGACAGGCCGATCGCCAGCAGCTTGCCGAACGGGTCCCGCGCCGCCAGCGCCGTACGGATGCCCCGCTCGACGATCAGGCCGTACAGCAGCAGGAACGCCATCATCCCGGCCAGGCCCAGCTCCTCGCCGACCGTGGAGAGGATGAAGTCCGCGTTGGCCGCGAAGCCGATCAGGTCCGAGTTGCCCTGGCCCAGGCCCGTGCCGAGCGTGCCGCCCGAGCCGAACGACATCAGCGCCTGCGCGATCTGGTCGCTCTGCGCCATCGTCTCCTTGCCGAACGGGTCCAGCCAGAACTGCACGCGCTGCTGCACGTGCGGCTCGAAGGACGCCACGCCGACCGCGCCGGCCGCCGACATCAGCAGGCCGAAGACGATCCAGCTGGTCCGCTCCGTCGCCACGTACAGCATGATCACGAAGAGGCCGAAGAACAGCAGCGACGTACCCAGGTCGGTCTCGAAGACCAGGATCAGGATCGACATGCCCCAGACGACCAGGATCGGGCCCAGGTCGCGCCCGCGGGGCAGGTACAGGCCCATGAAGCGGCGGCTGGCCAGCGCCAGCGCGTCCCGCTTCACCATCAGGTAGCCCGAGAAGAACACCGCGATGATGATCTTCGCGAACTCGCCGGGCTGCAGGTTCAGCGGACCCAGGCTGATCCAGATCTTCGCGCCGTTGCGCGCCGGGAAGAACATCGGGAGGATCAGCAGCACCAGCGACACGGCCATCGAGATGTACGTGAAGCGCTGCAGGATCCGGTGGTCCTTCAGCAGCAGCAGCACACCCACGAACAGCGCGATGCCGATCGCCGAGTACAGCAGCTGCTTGGGCGCGTCCGGGCTGAACGAGCCCCACGCGTTCTGCGCCCGCTGGATCAGCCGCGGCGACTGGTCCAGACGCCAGATCAGCACCAGGCCCAGACCGTTCAGGAGCGTCGCCAGCGGCAGCAGCAGCGGGTCCGCGTACTTGGCGAACTTGCGCACCACCAAGTGGGCCACGCCCGCCAGCAGACCGAGCCCGATGCCGTACCCCAGCATGCCCGTGGGGACCTTGCCGTCCATGGCCAGGCCCACGTTGAGGTACGCGAACACCGGGATGACGACGGCGAACGCCAGCAGCGCCAGCTCGGTGTTGCGGCGGCTCGGCAGTTCGATCGCGCCGATGGTGGTCGTGTTGGTGACAACGCTCATGGTGGTGAAAGGCCCCCCTACGGGTCCCTGCTGCTCGTCGTTACTGCTTGCCGCAGTTGGAGGCCAGCTTCTTCTCGTCCTCCGAGAGAGTGGGCCCCGGAGAGGGAGAGGCCGTGGGCTTCGTCCCGGCCTCGCTGCCCGACCGGCTCTCGGGCGGCTTCGAGCTCGCCTCGTCGCCCGCCTTGCGCGCCTGGTCCTGCTTCTTGCACGCCGACGCCTGCACCGCGAGCTCCTCGACCTTGGCCTGCGCCTTGTCGAGGCTCCCGCCCGTGATCGTCTCCTCGACCTGCTTGCGCTGGTACGGCGGCAGGTACTTGAGTTCGATCTCGGGGTGGTCCTTCTGGACCTCCGACAGGTCCACCCAGGCCAGCTTCTGGCTGATGCCCCGGTACAGCGCCACGTGCTCGTCGTTGGAGCCCACGTAGTACTGCGTCTGCGTCCAGCGGTAGCCGCCGTACGCACCGCCGCCCACCACGGCCAGCGCCAGCAGCAGGAAGAAGGATCTCTTCAGCCAGCGCCGCCCCGTGCGCGGCTTCACGAAGTCGTCGTCCGTGTACGCCCCGAAGCTGCCCTGCGGCGGCATCCCGCCGTACCCGGAGTCATCGCCCGACCCGGGCGGCCCGAAGCCCCCCGCGGGCGCCTGCGGGGCCGCCGGACGGCCCAGGCTCGACGCGCGCCCCGCGGGCGTCTGCATCGCGCCGCCGTCGCCCAGCTGCACCTGGTTCTCCGCGACCGCGCCGACCACCACCGGGGTGTCGCTCAGCTGCCCGGCCAGGGTGTCGCCGCCGTCGACGTCCAGGACGTCCGCGATGATCACCGTGATGTTGTCCGGGCCGCCGCCGCGCAGCGCCAGCTGGATCAGGTCCTGCACGGTCTCCTGCGGGCCCTGGTAACTGGCGAGCGTCTCCTCCATCGTCTGGTGGGAGACCACGCCCGACAGGCCGTCGGAGCAGATCAGGTAGCGGTCGCCGGCCCGCACCTCGCGGATCGACAGATCGGGCTCGACGTGGTCGCCGCTGCCCAGCGCGCGCATCAGCAGCGAGCGCTGCGGGTGCGTCGTCGCCTCCTCCTCGGTGATGCGGCCCTCGTCGACCAGCCGCTGGACCCACGTGTGGTCCTGCGTGATCTGCGTCAGCACGCCGTCGCGCAGCAGGTACGCGCGCGAGTCGCCGACGTGTACGAGACCCAGCCGCTGGCCGGTCCACAGCAGGGCCGTGAGCGTCGTGCCCATGCCCTCCAGCTGCGGGTCCTCCTCGACCATCAGCCGCAGCTGGTCGTTGGCCCGCTGCACCGCCGTACCCAGGGAGGTGAGGATGTCGGAACCGGGCACGTCGTCGTCCAGCGTGACCAGCGTGGAGATGACCTCCGACGAGGCGACCTCTCCGGCCGCCTGTCCGCCCATGCCGTCGGCGATGGCGAGCAGCCGCGGACCGGCGTAACCCGAGTCCTCGTTGCCCTCGCGGATCATGCCCTTGTGCGATCCGGCGGCGAAGCGCAGTGACAAGCTCATGCGCACCTGCCCCGTCGACGTCGCGGGGTACAGCCGGTCTCGTGCCACACTGCCCACCCTCCGGTCGGGAGCCTGTGCCGGTCCGCCGTGAGGACCCGCCGGGCCGTCGCCCCGCCCGCCGTGGCGGCTTGCCGGTCCGCGGGGGAGACCGTCGCGGCTCGCTCGCTCCGCTCGCTCATTGTCGTACTACTTCCGCAGCTCGATGACGGTCTTGCCGATGCGGATCGGCGCGCCGAGCGGAATCGGGGTCGGGGTGGTGAGTCGGGTCCGGTCCAGGTACGTGCCGTTGGTGGACCCGAGATCCTCGACGATCCACTGGCCGTCACGGTCCGGGTAGATCCTGGCATGCCTGCTGGACGCGTAGTCGTCGTCCAGCACGATCGTGGAGTCGTGTGCCCGGCCCAGCGTGATGGTCTGCCCCTGCAGGGCGACCGTCGTGCCCGTCAGCGTGCCCTCCGAGACGACCAGCTTGGTGGGGGCTCCCCGGCGCTGGCGGCCCGGCTGCTGGCGCTGCTGCGGCGGTGCCGCGGCCTGCTGCTGCTGGCGCGCCGCCTGCTGCTGGCGTCCGCTGTCACGGCGCGAACCGCGCTGGGTGACGCGCGTACCGAACAGGTCGCTCCGGATGACCTGGACGGCCACGATCACGAACAGCCACAGAACGGCCAGGAAACCTAGCCGCATGACCGTCAGGGTCAGCTCTGACATTGCCCCCGCTTCACCCTTCGGCTTGCCGGTAAACGATGGTGGTGCTGCCCACGACGATCCGCGAGCCGTCGCGGAGCGTAGCGCGGGTGGTGTGCTGCCCGTCTACCACGATGCCGTTGGTAGACCCGAGATCCTGGATCGTCGAGGGCGTTCCGGTCCGGATCTCACAGTGCCGGCGCGAGACGCCGGGGTCGTCGATCCGCACGTCGGCGTCGGTGCTGCGGCCCAGCACCATCGTCGCGCGGGAGATCTGGTGGCGGGTGCCGTTGATCTCGATCCAGCGCCGCACCTGGGCGCCGGGTGCCGCGGGACGGGCCGCCGAGGGCGCGGGGCCCACGCGGCCCCCACCGCCCGGCGGAGGCGCGGCGGGCATCGGCGGAGCGCCCGCGGGCGGGTAGCCGTAGCCCCCGCGCGCCGGCGCGGAACCCGCTCCGGGGGCGCGGCCGGGCGCGGCCGCCGGCCCGCCTGCCGCGCTCTGCGCGCCCTGGCCCTGGCCGTGACCGGGACCCTGGTCCGGACCCGGTCCGGATCCCGGTCCCTGTCCTGGTCCGGATCCCGGTCCCTGGGACTGTGACGAACTCGACGCGAGCGTGCGGCTGCGCACGCGGTACAGACCCGTGTCGAGGTCGTCGGCCTTCTCCAGGTGGACCTTGATCGGTCCCATGAAGGTGTAGCGCTGCTGCTTCGCGTAGTCCCGCACCAGCCCGGAGAGCTCGTCGCCGAGCTGGCCCGAGTAGGGGCTGAGGCGCTCGTAGTCCGGCGCGCTCAGCTCCACGATGAAGTCGTTGGGGACGACCGTCCGCTCGCGGTTCCAGATCGTCGCGTTGTTGTCGCACTCGCGCTGCAGCGCGCCGGCGATCTCGACGGGCTGGACCTCAGACTTGAAGACCTTCGCGAAGGTGCCGTTGACCAGACCTTCGAGCCGCTGCTCGAAACGCTTCAGGACTCCCATGGGGCACCTCCTCCGTCGTTGTCGTCCTGGTACTGCTTACTGATCGTATCCACGCGTCGGGAAATCGGCTGGTTCCCCTTCTCTGCCCTGTGGACGAGTGTCACCTCTCACACGGATCGTAGAGGCGGCCTCCTGACAGTGTCCCGCACCCGGGGTACACCGAGGAGGACCGGGTTCGGAAGCTCGGCGTTGCCTCACGGCACGGGCGGGTTCGTGACGAGGTCGGTACGGGGGCGGTGCCGGGGCGGTACGGGGCGGTACGGGGCGGGTGTGGTGCGGGGTGTGCGGGGCCGGGCGGGGTGCGTCGGGTGCGTCGGCGTGCGTGCTGTGCGTGGTGTCGGCGTCGCGCCGGTGTCGTGCCGGCGTGAGATGTGCCTCGCCGTGACGGGCGAGGTGTGACGGGTGGGGCGCCGGAGGGTCTGTCTCCGTCGTCGCTCGTCGCTCGTCGCTCGTCGCTCGTCGTGCCGTCGCGTCGTCGCGTCGGCACGACGTTCCGTGGTGAGTGGTCCGCCGTTCCTCTGCTCGTCCGCTGTCGCTGCTTGCCGCCGATTCCGTCTCGTCCTCGTCCCTTGTCCTCGTCTCCTGCCCTCGTCCCTTGTCCTCGTCTCCTGCTCTACGTCTTCATCGTGGTGCTCCTCCTCGTGGTCCCTTCTCCCCCTCCCCGCGCGGGCCGTGGGCGGGCGAGTTGCCCACCCGGCTCCGGCGGCCGCGAGCGCGGGCAGGTGCGGGATGCGTGCCCGGGTGCGTACGAGGAGCCGTGTGCGGGCTCCTCCACCTCCTCCTTGTTCGGTCCTCGGGTCCCCGAAACAAACGGATGTGAATCCACCGTCCGCGACGTGCTAATCTTCAGATGTCGCCAGGGAGCGCACCGACAAGGTGAAGAACCGAACGACACACCCAATGCGCGGGTGGCGGAATAGGCAGACGCGCTGGATTCAGGTTCCAGTGCCCGAAAGGGCGTGGGGGTTCAACTCCCCCCTCGCGCACAGAGCGAACGGTCCCATCGTGAAAACGATGGGACCGTTTCGCGTTTCCGGAGCGCGTGGGCCCGGGGCGTGGGGATCCGACCGAGGTCCGGTCCGAGCGTCCGGCGTCCGGGCCTCATTGGTCGCGGGCGACGGCCTTCTGGTCGCGGGTGACGATCTCCTGGCCCTGGACGACGGCCTCCTGGCCGTGGACGACAACCTTCGTCGTGGGCGTCCGCGACGAAAGAGAGCGGCGGGCCGGGGCCCTCTGTGCCTACCGTTCCCTTGTGGATGCGTCATCGAAGGTCAGAGCCGCGTGGCAGTGGCTGGCCGCCCCTGAGCTGTGGTCGCGGCGCCGTCTCGCGGGCGAGCCGGTGCTCGCGCTCGTCATGGCGGTGCTGGCGGCCGGGATCGAGGAGCTGCTCAACGCCTCGGGGCTCCGGCTCCTCCTCGTCGCCGTCGCGACCGTGCTGCTCTCCCTCCTGCGCCGACGGCTGCCGACGCCTGTGCTCCTCGTCACAGGGGCCCTGACGCCGCTCGTGGGCGGCTTCGTGGTGCTGCTGATGCTGGTCGGCTGGTCGGCCGGGCACCGCATCGCGCGGCCGGGCCGCGCGATGGGCGCCTTCGTGGGGGCGTACGGGCTGTTCGTGCTCACCACGGTCCTGGAGGCCGGGGACAGCGAGCGCACCCTGACCTCGGCCCTCGTCGGCACCCTCTACTTCCTGGTCGCGACCGCAGTCCCGGGACTGGCCAGCCGGTACTGGACGCAGCGACGCACCCTGCTGCACGCCCTCCAGGAGCGCAACGCGCAACTGCTGCGCGAGCGCGCGATGGTGGCCGGGCAGGCGCGGCTGCGCGAGCGCCAGCGCATCGCCCAGGACATGCACGACAGCCTGGGGCACCAGCTGGCGCTGATCGCCGTGCACACCGGGGCCCTGGAGGTCGACCGGGAACTGACGCCCCGGCAGCGCGAGGCGGTCGGGGTGCTGCGGGAGGCCTCCGTGGCGGCCATGCACGAACTGCGGGAGGTCGTCGGCATCCTGCGCGACGGCGTGGAGGCGCCGGCCCCGCCGGACGAGGCGGGCCCGGCGGCTCGGGGGACGGCCGGCATCGACGGTCTGGTCGAGGCCGCGCGGGCCGCGGGCACCCAGGTGGAGCTGCGGCGCTCCGGCGACCACAAGCCGCTTCCGGCCGCCGCCGACCACGCCGCGTACCGGATCGTGCAGGAGGCGCTGACGAACGCGTACAAGCACGCGCCGGGCGCCCCCATCGGCGTGGAGCTGCGCTACGAGCCGGACTCCTTCGTCGTCGAGATCGTCAACGGCGCCTCCAGCGCCACCCGGCACGGCGAGGTCGTCAGCGGCGGCCAGGGCCTGACGGGGCTGCACGAGCGGGCCCGGCTGGTGGGCGGCATGGTGCACGCGGGGCCGTCGGAGGGGAAGCCCGGCTTCCGGGTGGCGGGCGTGCTGCCGTACGAGCCGTCGGGGGCCGTGGAAGTCGCGCCTTTGGTGGATGCCGCCGACGACTTCCGGCAGCAGTCGCCGTATCCCGCCGTCCGCGATGGTGGTCCCGTCGATCCGGGGATGCAGCGGACCGTCCTGGAGCGGGAGCTGGCGATGGCGTTGAACGGGGGTGCCAAGCGGGGCAGCAGGAAGAACGGGGTGGCGCTCGGCTGCGGCATAGCGGTGGCGGCCGTGGTGCTGCTGGTCGTGGCGGTCGGGGCCGGGTTGTTCTTCCTCGTGGGGTCGGTGAGCAAGAGCATGATCGAGCCCGGCGAGTACGAGGCGGTGAAGATCGGGACCAGCGAGAAGGAGGTCCGCGACCGGCTGCCGAGCGGGGACACCATCGCCACCACCGGACTGCACGGCAAGGGCCCCGAGAAGCCGGAGGGCTCCGAGTGCCTGGTGCTGATGTCCTCGGAGGTGGGGGACAACGTCGACACCGAGCCGGTTTTCCGGTTCTGCTTCAAAGACGGCAAGCTGATCGAGAAGAAGGCGTACGAGGTCGAGCGCTGAGCCCGGGCGGGCGGGCGCGGTGAATCGGGGGTACGGGTGGCTGGGCCGCACATCAGAGTGGTGATCGCGGACGACGAGCCGCTGATCAGGGCCGGGATCCGGATGATCCTCACCTCGGATCCGGGCATCGAGGTCGTCGCGGAGGCGCGCGACGGGCGCGAGGTCGTCGAGCTGGCCCGGCTGCACGCGGCCGACGTGGTGCTGCTCGACATCCAGATGCCGGTGGTCGACGGGCTGAGCGCGCTGCCCGAGCTGCGCAGGGCCGCACCGTCGGCGCGGGTGATCGTGCTGACGACGTTCGGCGAGCGGGAGAACGTGCTGCGGTCGCTGGAGCACGGCGGCGCCGGGTTCCTGCTGAAGGACACCGCGCCCGCCGAGCTGATCCGCGCGGTGCGCGCGGCGGCGGCCGGGGACGCCTATCTGTCGCCGGCCGCGACGCGGCACGTGGTGGACCAGCTGGCGTCCGGCCGCGCCGCCGCCCGTACCGAGGAGGCCCGGGCCCGGGTGGACGCGCTCAGCCCCAAGGAGCGCGAGGTCCTGGCCCTGCTCGGCGAGGGACTGTCGAACGCGGACGCGGGTAAGCGGCTGCACATGAGCGAGGGCACGGTGAAGACGTACGTGAGCCGGATCCTGGCGAAACTCGACTGCGAGAACCGGGTGCAGGCGGCGCTGCTGGCGCGGGACGCGGGGCTCTAGTCACACGAGTTCCCAGGGACACGGGACCGGTGCGATGAGCGGATTCTAGGGACAGCCGACTCCGCGGACCCCTGGGCCGCTCAGGCAGTGGTTCCGGGGTCCTGCGGATCTGGTGACGACCGATTTATTCATCATTATGGCGATGTGGAGTTCCTGTGACGCCGGACTCTGCGGATGCGCGGCTGCGGGGAGAGCGTGTCCCGGGTGCGCGGCACCGCTCCGACCCTGCGGGACGCGGGACGTCGGGTGTCACTCGGCAGTGACGGCCGAGTTGTAGCGCAGCAGATAGTCCGCGAAGCGGGCCAGGTCCTCGGCCGACCAGTCACCGAGCCGCTCCTGGTAGGCCGCGCGGCGACTGGCGTGCGTCGAGGAGAGCAGCCTGGTGCCCGCCTCGGTCGGATGCAGCACCTGCACCCGGTGGTCGGCCGGATCGGAGCGCCGCTCGACCAGCCCGAGCCGCTCCAGGGACGCGACCTGGCGCGAGACCGTGGACTTGTCCAGCAGGTAGTGAGCGGCCAGATCGGTCGCCCGGCAGCCCTCCCGCTCGTCGATGTGCGCCAGCAGCGTGTACGAGACCAGCGGCAGCTCCGGATGGAGCCGGGCCGCGGTCGCCCGGGCGCGGCGGGCGAAGGCCGTCAGCTCGCGCTGGATGGTGTCGACGGACGCGTCTCTGGTGCCTGGCATGGCTCCATTTTCCCTGGTCCGGAGCGGGGTCCGGCTGCCGAGGCGGCGCCGAGGCCCGCGAGGCCCGTTCCGGCGGCCGCCGCGAGGTTATCCACAGGGGCAGACGGCCGTCGGACCCCGGCGGTAACGTCGTGCTCAGTTGATGTTGCGCAGCCGACGCGACAGCGACGACCGGACGCCCCGGGACCACCGGGCGCGCCCGGGACCTCGCACCACGTACGAACGAAAACGGGGGGTGGCACGCCATGGGCGAGCCCGAGACGGCAGTACCCGCGCAGCGGGCGGTGGACCAGCGGATTCCGGCGGTCCCGGGCTTCGCCCGGCGCACCGCGGCGGGGGCCTCCAAGGCCGCCAAGAACCACGGCAAGACACTGCGCGACCAGGTGCCCCGCGCCTCCCACGCCACCCTGCCCCCCGCCGACGGACGCCCCGACGCGGTGCGCGCCGTCGAGGAGTCCAGTCGCGGCCGCGTCCCCGAACTCACCCCGATACGGGTGGGCCGCATGGCCGCCACGCCCTTCGCCTTCCTGCGCGGCTCCGCCGGACTCATGGCGTACGACCTCGTGGGCACGCCCGTGACGGGCGTCGAGGCCCAGATATGCGGCGACGCGCACGCGGCGAACTTCGGCCTCTACGGCGACGCCCGCGGCCGGCTCGTCATCGACCTCAACGACTTCGACGAGACCGTGGTCGGCCCCTGGGAGTGGGACGTCAAGCGGCTCGCCGCCTCCCTGGTGCTCGCCGGGCGGGAGGCCGGGGCCGACGAGGAGACCTGCCGCCGGGCGGCGTTCGACGCGGCCGGCGCCTACCGGCGCACCATGCGGCTGCTGGCCAAGCTCCCCGCGCTCGACGCGTGGAACGCCATCGCCGACGAGGAACTCGTCTCCCACACCGACGCCCACGACCTGCTCGGCACGCTGGAGCGGGTCTCGCAGAAGGCCCGGCAGAACACCAGCGGCCGGTTCGCCGCCAAGTCCACCGAACAGGGGCCCGACGGCGGGTGGCGCTTCGTCGACGCGCCCCCGGTGCTGCGCCGGGTCGGCGACGCCGAGGCCGCGGCCGTCACCGAGGCCCTCGGCCCCTACCTGGGGACGCTGTCCGAGGACCGGCTGCCGCTCCTCGCGCGGTACGCGGTGCACGACGTGGCGTTCCGGGTGGTCGGCACCGGCAGCGTGGGCACCCGGTCGTACGTGGTGCTGCTCCTCGACCACCGGGGCGAGCCGCTGGTCCTGCAGGTGAAGGAGGCCAGGACGTCGGTGCTGGTGCCGCACCTGGAGGCGGCCGGCTTCCGGGTGGCCCCGGCCGAGCACGAGGGACGCCGGGTGGTGCTGGGGCAGAAGCGCATGCAGGTCGTCAGCGACATCCTGCTGGGCTGGACCACGGTGCAGGGCAGGGAGTTCCAGGTACGCCAGTTCCGCAACCGCAAGGGCAGCGTCGACCCGGCCGCGCTCGCGGTCGACCAGATAGACGACTACGGCCGGATGACCGGGGCCCTGCTGGCCCGGGCCCACGCCCACAGCGCCGACCCCCGGCTGATCGCCGGTTACTGCGGCAAGAACGAGGAGCTGGACGAGGCGATCGCCGGCTTCGCCGTCGCCTACGCCGACCGCACCGAGGCGGACCACGCCGACCTGGTCGCGGCGGTGCGCGCCGGGCGGATCGGGGCTGAGCTGGGGGTGTGAGCGGGGGCGGGGCCATGGCGGGGGTGGGGGCGGGGGTGTGGGCGTGAGCCTGCGCTGGGGGTGAGGGGGAGGGGCGGGAGGGGGGAGGGGAGGGGAGGCCCCCCGAGGTGTGGTGGGCCCTTAGGCTGGGTGGGTGACGACCCGGAGCGACGACGTGACCGAAGACATGGACGACCGCGGCGCGCGGGACGAGGCCGGGGCCGGGGCCGCTGGTGGTCCGGCGGGCTTCGGCTCGGAGGCCGGCGCCGATGAGGGTGCCGGTGCCGATGCCCGCGCTGGTTCGGGGGCTGGGGGTGGTGCTGGGCGGCCTGAGGAGCGGTTGGCGCGGGCCGTGCGGGCGGCGGAGCAGGCGTTGATCGAGTTCGAGATCGCCGTCGAGACGTTCCGGGTCGAGGTGGAGAACTTCTCCCGGCTGCACCACCAGAAGCTCGGGCCGATGTACACGCGGCTGGACGAGCTGGACGCGTTGATCGCCGAGGCGCGGGCGGCGCGTACCGGGGACCCGGAGGACCAGCGGATCGCGCGGGAGGCGCGGGCGCGGGTGATGCCGATGCCGGGGGTGGAGGAGCTGTTCCACGACTGGATGGACTCCGACGGCCTGTCCCCCGAGGCTTCCGCGATGCTGACCGGTCAGGCGGTGCGGCCGCCGCAGCGGGTGCGGCCCAGTGACGAGGCGCGCAAGCTCTACCGCGAGCTGGCCCGCAAGGCGCATCCCGATCTGGCGCCGGACGAGGCGGAGCGGGCGCGGCGCGAGGAGTTCATCCAGCGGGTGAACGTGGCGTACGGGCGCGGGGACGAGGCGTTGCTGCGTGAGCTGGCCGAGGAGTGGGCGGCGGGTCCGGTGCCGGCGGAGGCGCGGCTGACCGAGAGCGAGGAGCTCTACGCCCGGCTGGAGTGGCTGTCGCAGCGCAAGGAGCTGCTGACGGTGCTGGCCAGGGAGCTGGAGGAGAGCGCGATCGGCGCGATGCTGCGGATGGCGCCGGATGATCCGGATCGTCTGCTCGAGGAGATCGCGGAGCAGTTGCTGGCGCAGGTCGCCGAGCGTGAGGCGGAGCTGACGGGGCTCGTGCAGTAGGTTTCCTGGGGTTCGCGCACGGTGTGCGTACGTTGCGATGAGAGAAGGCCTGATCCATGAACTTCGCACCGCTGCCCTCGGTGGACGTCGCGTCCGTGCCGGCCGATGCGCTGGTGCTGGACGTCCGTGAGGCCGACGAGTGGGCGGCCGGGCACGTCGACGGTGCGCTGCACGTGCCGATGAGCGACTTCGTGGCGCGGTTCGGTGAGGTGACCGAGGCGGTGGCGGACGGGCGGCGCGCGTATGTGATGTGCCGGGTCGGTGGCCGGTCGGCGCAGGTGACGCAGTACTTGGTGCGGCAGGGCATCGACGCGGTGAACATCGACGGCGGCATGCAGGCGTGGGACGGTGCCGGGCGGCCGATGGTGACGGACGGCGGCGGCCCGGCTTTCGTCCTCTGAGGTGATCCCCGGGGGCCCGGGGATCTCGGAACCCCCTGAGGCCGGCCCGGTGTCAGCCCAGGGGGTGGGCGGCCAGGAGGTCGCCAAGTGCTTCCTCGTGGGCGGCGGCGGGGCCGAGGGAGAGTTCGAGCTGCTTGGCCCAGGCGTGGTAGCGGTGCAGCGGGTAGTCGGTGTCGGCGCCGAATCCGCCGTGCAGGTGCTGGGCGGTCTGGACGACGCGGCGTACGCCTTCGGAGGCCCAGATCTTGGCGACGGCGATGTCCCCGGCGGGCGGGAGGGCTCCGGTGGCTCCGCTGCTGATGCGCCAGGCGGCCTGCCAGAGGGTGGCTTCCATGGCGCGCAGGTCGATGTAGCGGTCGGCGGCCTGGACGGCGACGGCCTGGAACGTGGCGACGGGGTGGCCGAACTGTTCGCGCTTGCTGGTGTACTGGCTGGTCATGGTGAGGACGGCTTCGCCGAGGCCGAGGGCGAGGGCGCAGGTTCCGGTGGCGAGCAGCTGGTGGAGCCGTTCCCAGGCGCCTTCGGCGTCGATGACGTCGTGGGCGGGGACGCGGGTGGCGTCGAGGCGAACTTCGGCGAGGAGTTCGCCGCTGGTGGACACCTGGTCGGTGAGGGTGAGCCCGTCGTGGACGCGGGGGACGAGGGCGAGCACGGTGCGGCCGTCGCCGGTGTGGGCGGGTACGGCGATGCGGTCGGCGCTGTGGGCCCAGGGGACGGCGGTCTGGGTGCCGTCGAGGATCCAGGCGGCGCCGTCCTGGCGTGCGGTGACGGCGAGTGGGGCCGGGTCGTGGCCGGTGCGGCCGTGGGCGGCGGCGGTGAGGACGAGGGTGCCGCGGCCGATGGCGGGCAGGAGTTCGGCGCTGAGTGCGGGGTCGGCGTACCGCTCGATGGTCATGGCGACGGCGCTGGTCTCCAGGAGCGGGACGCGGGCGAGGACCTTGGCGGATTCGCGCAGGACGAGGCAGAGGGCGACGGGGTCGAGGCCGGCGCCGCCGTGTTCGGGGGAGAGGACGAGGCTGAGCAGGTCGGAGTCGGCGAGGGCGGCCCACAGGGGGCGGTCGTAGTCGTCGGCGACGGCGCCCGGGGTGAGCGCGGGGCTGGGTACCCGGTCGGGTGTGACGCCTGAGAAGACGGCTTTCGCCGCCTCGACGGCCGCCTGCTGCTCCTCGGTGAAGGTGAAGTCCACAGCCCTGTCCTCCCGCGTCGCACCGCTGTCTGCCGCCCGATCGATCTGACGGATCGTCAAGATAGAACAGGTTCTAGCGGAAGGGAATGGCGGGGGCACGGTCGCGGCCGGCCGTCGGCGGGGTCAGCGGTCGAAGTCCAGCTCCACTTCCGGGCTCAGGGGGTGGGACTGGCAGGCCAGTACGTACCCCGCGTCGGTCTCCTCGGGCTCCAGCGCGTAGTTGCGCTCCATGCGGACCTCGCCGGAGACGAGGAACGACCGGCAGGTGCCGCACACCCCGCCCTTGCACGCGTACGGAGCGTCCGCGCGGGCCCGCAGGACCGTCTCCAGGAGCGATTCGCCCTCCTGGACCGCCCAGGTGCCGGAACGGCCGTCGAGCGTCGCCGTGAGCGTGCTGCCCGCGGGGGCGGCGGCCGGGACCGCGACGGGTGCCGTTCCCTCGTCGACGTGGAAGACCTCCTGGTGGATCCGGGCGCGCTCCACGCCCAGGCCGCGCAGGGCCTGCTCGGCGCCCCGGACCAGGCCGAGCGGACCGCACAGGAACCAGCCGTCGACCGCCTCGACCGGCAGCAGCGCCGGGAGCAGCGCGCGCAGCCTCGGCTGGTCGAGCCGCCCTGAGGGGAGTCCGGCCTGCTGTTCCTCCCGGGAGAGCACGGTGACCAGCTGGAAGCGGTCGGGGTAGCGGTCCTTCAGGTCGGCCACCTCGTCCAGGAACATGGTGGAGGCCGCGGTGCGGTCGCTGCGTATGAGGCAGAACCGCGCGCCGGGCTCGCTCGCCAGCAGGGTGGCCGCGATGGACAGCACCGGGGTGATGCCGCTGCCGCCGACGACGGCCGCGAACCGTCCGGCGCGCGGGGCGAGGGTGAAGCGGCCCAGCGGTTCCATGACATCGACCAGGTCGCCGACGGCCAGCTCCTTGAGCGCGTACGTGGAGAACTCGCCGCCGTCCACCAGGCGGATGCCGACCCGGACGACCGGGTCCGCGCCGTGCGGGGCGGCCGGGGCGCAGATCGAGTACGTACGCCTGATCTCCCCGCCGCGCACGGTGCGGCGCAGCGTGACGTGCTGGCCGGGCGTGTGCCGGAAGGCCTCGTGCAGCTCGGGCGGTACGGCGAAGGTGACGGCGACCGCGTCGTCGGTGAGCCGCTCGACCTCGCTGACCCGGAGCGGATGGAACATCTACAACTCCTTGAAGTGGTCGAACGGTTCGCGGCAGCTCACGCAGCGGCGCAGTGCCTTGCAGGCGGTGGAGGAGAACCGGCTGAGCAGCTCGGTGTCGGTGGAGCCGCAGTGCGGGCAGCGGATCGCCAGGGTGAGCGCGACCGTGCCGCCGGGGCCCTGCGGGCGGGGCGGGGCGATGCCGAACGCGTCGAGCTTGCGCCGCCCCTCGGCGCTGATGTCGTCGGTGGACCAGGCCGGGGAGAGGACCTTGACGACCGAGACGTCGGGGACGCCGTGGTCGTGCAGCAGGCGCTCGATGTCGGCGGACATCGCCTCGACGGCGGGGCAGCCGGTGTACGTGGGGGTGAGCTCGACGGTCACCCGTCCCGGGCCCTCGACCTGGACGCCGCGCAGGACGCCCAGTTCGGCCAGGGTCAGTACGGGGAGCTCGGGGTCGGGCACGGAGCCGGCGAGGGCGCGCAGTTCGGCTTCGAGGGGGGTCTCGTGGGTGCCCTGGGTCCCCTGAGTCCTCTGAGTCCTCTGGGTCCCCTGGGTCCCGTGCTGGCCGGCGAGTGCGGCGCGCGGGTCGGGGCCGGTGCGCGCGGAGGTGGGGTTGGAGGCCGTGGCGGAGGTCGTGTCGGCGGTCGTGCCGGCGGTGGTCACCATGACGCCCCCGGGTGGCTGCGGTGCAGGTGCTGCATCTCGGCGAGCATCCGTCCGAAGGACTCGGTGTGCAGGCCCTGCCGTCCCGCGCCGGCCGTCCAGGCGCCGGTGCGCGGCCCTTCGGGGACGTCCACGGTGGCCTGCCGGAGGACGGCGGTCACCGACTCCAGCCAGCGGTCCTGGAGGTCCTGCCAGTCGACGTCCAGGCCGGGGACGGGCTGGAACATCTCGCCGGTGAAGCGCCACAGGGCCGTGGCGGCGCGCGCCATGCGCTCGTGGCCGGCCGGGGTGCCGTCGCCCAGGCGCAGGGTCCAGTGCTCGGCGTGGTCGCGGTGGTAGGCGACCTCCTTGACGGCCTTGGCCGCGAGGCCGGCCAGCTCGCCGCCGGAGCGGGCCAGCTGCCCGTACAGCAGGTGCTGGTAGGTGGAGAAGTACAGCTGGCGGGCGATGGTGTGGGCGAAGTCGCCGTTGGGCTGCTCGACCAGCTGCAGGTTGCGGAACGCGCGCTCCTCGCGCAGGTACGCCAGTTCGTCCTCGTCGCCGACCAGGGACAGCAGGATGCGGGCCTGGCCCAGCAGGTCGAGCGCGATGTTGGCGAGCGCGACCTCCTCCTCCAGGACGGGCGCGTTGCCCGCCCACTCCCCCAGCCGCTGGGCCAGGACCAGCGCGTCGTCCCCGAGGGCGAGGGCGGCGGCCGCGGTGTCGGTGGCGGGTGCGGTCACAGGTTCTTCACCCCTTCCGGGACCTCGTAGAACGTGGGGTGGCGGTAGGGCTTGTCGGCCGACGGCTCGAAGAAGGGGTCCTTCTCGTCGGGCGAGGAGGCGGTGATCGCCGAGGAGGGCACGACCCAGAGGGAGACGCCTTCGCCGCGCCGGGTGTACAGGTCCCGCGCGTTGCGCAGGGCCATCTCGGCGTCCGGCGCGTGGAGGCTTCCCGCGTGGGTGTGGGACAGTCCGCGGCGCGAGCGCACGAACACCTCCCACAGCGGCCAGTCCTGCGTCATGCCCGTACCTCCCCGTGCTTGGCGGCGTAGGCCGCGGCGGATTCCCTGACCCAGGCGCCCTCTTCGTGGGCGCGGCGGCGCCGGTCGATCCGCTGCTCGTTGCAGGGGCCGTTGCCCTTGAGGACCTCCCAGAACTCCGTCCAGTCGATCGCCCCGAAGTCGTGGTGCCCGCGCTCCTCGTTCCACCGCAGGTCCGGGTCGGGCAGGGTGAGGCCGAGGGCCTCGGCCTGCGGGACGCAGATGTCCACGAAGCGCTGGCGCAGCTCGTCGTTGGAGTGCCGCTTGATCTTCCAGGCCATGGACTGCGCCGAGTGCGAGGACTCGTCGTCCGGGGGGCCGAACATCATCAGCGACGGCCACCACCAGCGGTCGACCGCGTCCTGCGCCATGGCGTGCTGGGCGGGGGTGCCCCGGGAGAGGGCGAGCAGCGACTCGTACCCCTGGCGCTGGTGGAAGGACTCCTCCTTGCAGATCCGCACCATCGCGCGGGCGTACGGCCCGTAGGAGCAGCGGCACAGCGGGACCTGGTTGGTGATCGCGGCGCCGTCCACGAGCCAGCCGATGGCGCCGACGTCGGCCCAGGTCAGGGTGGGGTAGTTGAAGATCGAGGAGTACTTCTGGCGGCCCGAGTGGAGCTTGTCGAGGAGCTCGTCGCGGCCGGTGCCGAGGGTCTCGGCGGCGCTGTAGAGGTAGAGGCCGTGGCCCGCCTCGTCCTGCACCTTGGCCATCAGGATCGCCTTGCGGCGCAGCGAGGGCGCCCGGGTGATCCAGTTGGCCTCCGGCTGCATGCCGATGATCTCCGAGTGCGCGTGCTGCGCGATCTGGCGGACCAGCGTCGCCCGGTAGGCGTCGGGCATCCAGTCGCGCGGTTCGATGCGCTCGTCGGCGGCGACGGCGGCATCGAACACCGCCTCGTACGCCTCCTGCGTGTCCGCAGTCACTGCCGTCATCGGACCCCCTACCGACCGATCGTTCGGTTGAATCCCTTCAATGGTGGGTCGGCGGCCCGTAAGGTGTCAACCCTGTGGATAACGCTTGAGCACCGTGGGGAATCGGGGCGGGATGGACTCGTACGACGACGAGGGCGGCGCGCGGGTCGGCGCACCGGCACCTCACCACCGGGCCGACGCGGCCGGCCGGGAGGCCGGAACCGCCGCGTCCGCCCTCGGCACGCCCGCTGAACCGTCTGCCGGACCGCCCGCCTGGGCGTCCGGTGCGCAGGCCGCCCCGGACGCTCCCGGAACCCCCGAAGGTGCCGAGGAGCACGCCCCCGCGCCCCCGCACCCGCCCCGGGCCCAGGTCGGCATAGCCGGTCTTTCGCTGGGCTACCAGGTGGCCGCGGCCTTCGTCCTCGCCGTCGTCGGCGTCCTGGCCTGCGTCCACCTCGCCATGGTCTTCCTGCACGTGGCGCCGTCGAACACGGTGACCAAGGAGCACGGCGAGACGATCGACTCGTGGATCTACCCCGAGTTCGAGCAGAACTGGAAGCTCTTCGCCCCCAACCCGCTCCAGCAGAACATCGCCGTCCAGGTGCGTGCCGAGGTCGCCACGGCGGACGGCGGGCGCCGCACGACGGACTGGATCGACCTCTCCGCCGATGACGCGGACGACATCGAGGGCAACCTCGCCCCCAGCCACGTCAGCCAGAACGAACTGCGCCGGGCCTGGGACTTCTTCGTCAACTCGCACACCAACGACAACAAGCCCAACGGCACGCGCGGACAGCTCTCGGAGCGCTACGTGCGCCGCATCGCGATGCTCCGCCTCGACGGGCACGCCCTCGGCGGTCGCGTCGAGCGGATCCAGCTGCGCTCCTCCACCGCGGCCGTGAAGGCGCCGCCGTGGAGCGACGAGAAGATCGACACCCGTCCCTTCCACCGGCTCCTGCCCTGGTGGACGGTGACCGCCGCGGACCTGCCCGCCGGCGTGCGCAACGGCGGCCCGGAGGCGGCGAAGTGAACGAGACCAGCACCCCGCCGGCCCGGGACACCGCGGCGACCGCCGCCCCCGTTCCCCAGTCAGCCCGCGACCCCCGGCCGCGCCTGGTGGCCGCCCTGCAGCGGGTGACCGCGCACGCCCTCGGCCCGTACCAGAGCGCCGTGGTGCGCATCGGTTTCTCCGCGGCCTGGCTGTTCTTCCTGCTGCGCGAGTTCCCCAACCGCCGTGAGCTGTACGGACCCGGCGGGCCCTGGAGCTGGGACATGGGCCAGCAGTTGGTCTCCCAGAACCACGCCTTCACCCTGCTGCTGCTCTCCGACAGCACCGTCTGGTTCGAGGTCGTCTACGCGGTGGCCCTGCTGTCCGCGGCCCTGCTGCTGGTCGGCTGGCGCACCCGCACCATGTCCGTGCTGTTCATGGTGGGCGTGCTGTCGCTGCAGAACCGCTCGGTCTTCATGGGCGACGGCGGGGACAACGTCATCCACCTGATGGCGATCTACCTGGTGCTCACCCGCTGCGGCCAGGTGTGGTCGCTGGACGCGCGGCGCCGCGCGCGCCGCCCGGAGGCGGAGGACCGCGTCGGCCCGGTGCTGTGGCTGGTGCTCGGCACGGGGCTGCTGGCGCTGACGTTCCTGGGCGGCCGGGTGGGCGCCGGGGAGTGGTGGCTGACGGCCCTGATGTGGGCGGTGTGGCTGGCGCAGGCCGTGTGGTGGCTGGTGTGCCGGTACGGGCCGGGCGAGCCGCGCACGCTGGCGGACGTGGCCGCGAACCTGGTGCACAACGCGACGCTCGGCGTGGTCATGGCCGAGGTCTGTCTGATCTACGCCACCGCCGGCTGGTACAAGATCCAGGGGTCGCGCTGGCAGGACGGCACGGCGCTGTACTACCCGCTCAACCTGGACTACTTCTCGCCCTGGCCCGCGCTGTCCGGGCTGCTCTCCTCCAGCGGCGTCATCGTCATGCTGATCACGTACGGAACGGTGATCGTGCAGGTCGCCTTCCCGTTCACGCTGTTCAACCGGCGGGTGAAGAACGTGCTGCTGGTGATGATGATGCTGGAGCACGCGGGCATCGCGCTGATCCTGGGACTGCCGTTCTTCTCGCTCGCGATGATCGCCGCCGACGCGGTGTTCCTGCCGACCGCCTTCCTGGTGTGGCTGGGGGCGCGGGTCTCGCGCGGCGCCGGGCGGCTGCGTCCGGGCGGCCGGGACGAGCTCCCCCGGGAGACGGAGCGGCGGGAGGCGGAGCCGGCGGCCCGTACGCTCGTCGGGTGAGCACCACCGAACAGCCGCGCGGGGACGGGTCCCCGCAGCCCCTGCAGTACGACGACGGCTTCCCGCAGGAGGTCGGCGTCGGGCCGCACCCCCTGCCGTGGCCGGAGGGCGACCGCTACGACCCCGAGCTGCTCGCGCACGGCGACCGGCGCAACGTCGTGGACGGCTACCGCTACTGGACGCGCGAGGCGATCGTGGCGGACCTGGACACCCGCCGCCACGGCTTCCACGTGGCGGTGGAGAACTGGGGGCACGACTTCAACATCGGCTCGGTGGTGCGCACGGCCAACGCCTTCCTCGCCGAGGAGGTGCACATCGTGGGCCGCAAGCGCTGGAACCGGCGCGGGGCGATGGTCACCGACCGCTACCAGCACGTGCGCCACCACCCGGACACCGCCTCGCTGACCGCGTGGGCGGCGGCCGAGGAGCTGCCGATCATCGGCATCGACAACCTGCCCGGATCGGTCCCGCTGGAGCGCACCGAGCTGCCCGAGCGCTGCGTCCTGCTGTTCGGGCAAGAGGGGCCCGGGCTGACCGAGCAGGCCCGCGAGCACGCCGCGATGGTCTGCTCGATCGCCCAGTTCGGCTCCACCCGGTCGATCAACGCGGGGGCCGCCGCGGCGATCGCCATGCACGCGTGGGTGCAGCGGTACGCGGACGTGCCCGCGCCCGGCACCACGGTCTAGGACCGGCTGTCCGGCCGTACGGACGGGTCCTGGGACCCGAACGGACGGGTCCGGGACCGTCGTACGGGTCTCCGGACTGCGGACCGCCCACGGGTCCCGGGACCGCCGGGAAGGTGCCGCGGCCCGTCCGGGCAGTCCCGGGACTGACGGTCGGCCTCAGGCTCAGGCTCACCGGACAGTCCCGGGACTGGCACGGCCGCCGAAGCACTGCCCCTCCGGCCGTCGTGCCCGCCTCACGCCTGGCGGCGGACCTCCACCACGCGGAAGCGGTTGGCGACGAACGCGCTGTCGCACAGGGCCGCGTTGGCCGCCGGGTTGCCGCCGGAGCCGTGGAAGTCGGAGAAGGCGGCCGTCTGGTTCACGTACACCCCTCCGGTCAGGTTGAGGGAGAGCTGCGCGGACTCGTCCAGGCAGACCTCCTCCACCGCGTGCTCCACCTCGGCGGAGGTGGTGTACGCACCGACGGTCATCGCGCCCTTGGTGCGCACCGTGCGCCGCAGCAGGGCCACGGCGTCCTCGGTGGAGTCGACGGCGACGGCGAAGGCGACCGGCCCGAAGCACTCGGACATGTACGCGGCCTCGTCGTCCGGCTTGGCGCCGTCCAGCTTCACGATCACGGGCGTGCGGACCACGGCGCCGGGGAAGTCCGGGTGGGCGACCTCGCGGGAGGCCAGGGCGACCTCGCCCAGGCCGGCGGCGGCCTCCAGGCGCTGTTTGACGTCGGGGTTGACCAGCGCGCCCAGCAGGGCGTTGGCCCGGGCGTCGTCGCCGAGCAGGCCGCCGACCGCCGCGGCGAGGTCGGCCACCACCTCGTCGTAGCCCTTGTGGCCGTCGTCCGTGGCGATGCCGTCGCGCGGGATCAGCAGGTTCTGCGGGGTGGTGCACATCTGGCCGCTGTACAGGGAGAGCGAGAAGGCCAGGTTGGAGAGCATGCCCCGGTAGTCGTCGGTGGAGTCGACCAGGACCGTGTTGACGCCGGCCTTCTCGGTGTAGACGAGGGCCTGGCGGGCGTTGGCCTCCAGCCAGTCGCCGAACGCGGTCGAGCCCGTGTAGTCGATGATCCTGATCTCGGGGCGGACGGCGAGCGTCTTGGCGATGCCCTCGCCGGGCCGCTCGACGGCCAGCGCGACCAGGTTCGGGTCGAAGCCGGTCTCGGCGAGCACCTCGCGGGCCACCCGCACCGTCAGGGCCAGCGGCAGCACCGCGCGCGGGTGCGGCTTGACCAGGACCGCGTTGCCGGTGGCCAGCGAGGCGAACAGGCCCGGGTAGCCGTTCCACGTCGGGAAGGTGTTGCAGCCGATGACCAGGCCGATGCCGCGCCCGGCCGGGGTGAACGTCTTGGTCAGCTGCAGCGGCTCGCGCTTGCCCTGCGGCTTGGACCACTCCGCGGCGCCCGAGGGGGTGCGGGTCTGCTCCTGGTACGCGTACGCCACGGCCTCCAGGCCGCGGTCCTGCGCGTGCGGGCCGCCGGCCTGGAACGCCATCATGAACGCCTGGCCGCTGGTGTGCATGACCGCGTGCGCGAACTCGTGCGTGCGGGCGCTGATGCGGGCCAGCACCTCCAGGCACACCAGCGCGCGCGTCTCGGGCCCGGCGGCGCGCCAGGCGCCCAGGCCCTCGCGCATCGCGGGCAGCAGCACGTCCAGGTCGGCGTGCGGGTAGCTGACGCCGAGCTCCGGCCCGTAGGGCGAGACCTCCGCGCCGGTCCAGTCGTCCGTGCCCGGCTGGTCGAGCTCGAAGCGCTTGCCCAGCACCTCCTGGTGGGCGGCGAGGCCGGCCTCGGCGCTCAGCGAGCCGCCCTCCCCGTACGCCTTGGGGTGCTCGGGGTGGGGTGACCAGTAGGCGCGGGTCCTGATCGCTTCGAGGGCCTGGTCGAGGACGGGACGGTGCTTGTCGGCCAGGTGGTCGAAGGTGAGCCGAGCGGCGGCCATGGCGGACCAACTCCTCGATGGGGTCTGTCGCGAGACGGCTGGATGTATGGGCGGGCACTGCCGGACAGAGTTAGAGTAACCGAACGATCGGTCGGGACAAGGGGGTCCGCAGAACCTGTGGACAACCGGTAGGGGAGGATCACCAGCATGACCGCCATCGACGCCCTCGCCCCCGCGCGCACCGTCTCCGTCGTCGGCACCGGGACCATGGGCCAGGGCATCGCCCAGGTCGCCCTCACCGCGGGCCATCCCGTGCGGCTGTACGACGCGGAGCCCGGCCGGGCCGGGGCCGCCGCCGAGGCGATCGCGGGACGCCTCGACCGGCTGGTGGAGAAGGGCCGGCTGGACGCGGCCGGGCGCGAGGCGGCGCTGGCGCGGCTGCACCCGGCCGCCGAACTGTCCGAACTCGCCGACAGCGCCCTGGTGGTCGAGGCGGTCCTGGAGCAGCTGGCCGTCAAGCGGGAGCTGTTCGCCGCGCTGGAGAAGGTCGTCGGCGACGACTGCCTGCTGGCCACCAACACCTCGTCCCTGTCCGTGACCGCCATCGGCGGCGGCCTGCGGCTGCCGGGCCGGCTGGTGGGCCTGCACTTCTTCAACCCGGCGCCGCTGCTGCCCCTGGTGGAGGTGGTCAGCGGCCACGCCACCGACAAGGACGCCGCCACGCGCGCGTACGCGACGGCGAAGGCCTGGGGCAAGACGCCGGTGCGCTGCGCGGACACCCCCGGCTTCATCGTCAACCGCATCGCCCGCCCCTTCTACGCGGAGGCGCTGCGGGTGTACGAGGAGCGGGGCGCCGACCCCGCCACCATCGACGCCGTCCTGCGCGAGTGCGGCGGCTTCCGGATGGGCCCCTTCGAGCTGACGGACCTGATCGGCCAGGACGTCAACGAGGCCGTGACCCGGTCGGTGTGGGACGCCTTCTACCAGGACCCCAAGTTCACGCCCTCGCTCGCCCAGCGGCGCCTGGTGGAGTCCGGGCGGCTGGGCCGCAAGACGGGCCGGGGCTGGTTCTCGTACGAGGAGGGCGCCGAGCGACCCCTCCCGCACACCGCGCCGCGCACCGAGCCGCCCGCGCGGATCACCGTCGAGGGAAGCCTGGGGCCGGCCGCCGCGCTGGTCGGGATGTGCCGCGAGGCGGGCGTCGAGGTGACCCTGACGGAGGAGGACCAGGGCACGCGCGTGCTGCTGCCCAGCGGCGGACAGCTGGTGCTCGCCGACGGGCAGACCTCCGCGGAGTTCCGCGACGTCGTCTACTTCGACCTCGCCCTGGACTACCGCGCGGCCACCCGGATCGCGCTGTCCGCCTCCGAGGTCACCAGCTGGGAGACGCTGCGCCAGTCGATCGGCCTGTTCCAGGCGCTCGGCAAGAGCGTCAGCGTGATCGGGGACGTGCCGGGCATGATCGTGGCCCGTACGGTCGCGATGCTGGTGGACCTGGCCGCCGACGCCGTCGCCAAGGGCGTGGCCTCGGCCGAGGACGTCGACACGGCCATGCGGCTCGGCGTCAACTACCCGCTCGGGCCCGGCGAGTGGGCCGCCCGCCTCGGCCCCTCCTGGGCGCACGAGCTGCTGGACGAGCTGTGCGCACGGATCCCCGGCGGCCGCTACGAGCCGTCCCTGGCGCTCTACCGCCAGACCTACGTACAGATGAAGGGCGACCAGCCAGAATGAAGGGCGACCCGGCCATGACGACCGCGAAGCGCGACACGTACACCCCCGAATCGCTGCTGGCCGTCGCCGTGCGCGTCTTCAACGAGCGCGGCTACGACGGCACGTCGATGGAGCACCTGTCGAAGGCGGCCGGGATCTCCAAGTCGTCGATCTACCACCACGTGTCGGGCAAGGAGGAGCTGCTGCGGCGCGCGGTCAGCCGGGCGCTGGACGGGCTCTTCGCCGTCCTGGAGGAGCCGGGGGCGGTGCGGGGGCGCGCGGTGGAGCGCGTCGAGTACGTCACGCGGCGCACCGTGGAGGTGCTGGCGGCCGAACTGCCCTACGTCACGCTGCTGCTGCGGGTGCGCGGCAACACCAAGACCGAGCGCTGGGCGATGGAGCGCCGCCGGGAGTTCGACCAGCGGGTCGCGGAGCTGCTGAGGGCGGCGTCGGCCGAGGGCGACCTGAGGGCGGACGTGGACACGCGGCTGGCGACGCGGCTGCTGTTCGGGATGGTGAACTCGCTGGTGGAGTGGTACCGGCCGCAGCCGGGCGGCGGCGAGGCGGAGGGCGCGCAGCTGGCGCAGACCGTGGTGCACCTCGCCTTCGACGGGCTGCGCCGGGCGCACTGAGGGCGGTGCGGGACCCGGGTGCGCTGTCCTGGGACAGCGCACCCGGGTCTCTGGTCTCCTAGCTCTTCTCCGGGTCCAGGTCCGTCTCCTCGAAGACCAGGAGCGTCCTGGTGGACAGGACCTCCGGTATCGACTGGAGCTTGGTGAGGACCAGTTCGCGCAGGGTCCGGTTGTCCGGGGTGTGGACCAGGAGCAGTACGTCGAAGTCGCCGCTGACCAGGGCGATGTGCGCGGCCCCCGGCAGCGCCTGGAGCTGTTCGCGGACCGTGCGCCAGGAGTTCTGGACGATCTTGAGCGTGATGTACGCCGACGCGCCCTGGCCGGCCCGCTCGTGGTTGACCCGGGCGCTGAAGCCCCGGATCACCCCGTCGTCGATCAGCCGGTTGATCCGGGCGTAGGCGTTGGCGCGCGAGACGTGGACGCGCTCGGCCACGGACCGTATCGAGGCGCGTCCGTCGGTCTGCAGGATGCGCAGGATGTCCTTGTCGATGGCGTCCAGCGGCCGCGGCGGCGACCCCTGGTCGACCGCGGCCTCGAAGGGGGCCGCGGCGCGCTCCCGGCCGTCGGCCATTTGTTCATCCGCCATGTCCCCCTGCCTCTCCGCCATGGACGCCCTGTTCCCATCCCAGGCTGTGGAGAACCGTTTGTCCACAGGCTGAGGGTGCCTGTAGCCAAAATGCGTCCACGACCGAACAATCGGTAGGTGAGGCGCGACACACTCGCGCCTCCTCGGCCCATGGGGTCTTATGCCCGCTGCCACGAGGAGGTGGACGCGTTGAAGCAGAGCAGTACGACGGTCCAAGAGCTGCCCGGCGCCGCTCCGTACCGGCCCACCCCGCCCCCGGAGTGGAAGCCGCGCACCGACCCCGCGCCGCTGCTCCCGGACCCCGAGCCGCTGCGCGTGCTCGGCACCGACGCCGCCGCCTCCGCCGACCCCGCCCTGCTGCGCAGGCTGTACGCGGAGCTGGTGCGCGGCCGCCGGTACAACACGCAGGCCACCGCCCTCACCCGGCAGGGCCGCCTCGCCGTCTACCCCTCCAGCACCGGGCAGGAGGCCTGCGAGGTCGCCGCCGCCCTGGTCCTGCAGGAGCGCGACTGGCTCTTCCCCTCCTACCGCGACACGCTCGCCGCCGTGGCGCGCGGCCTGGACCCCGTGCAGGCCCTCACCCTGCTGCGCGGCGACTGGCACACCGGCTACGACCCGCGCGAGCACCGCGTCGCCCCGCTGTGCACCCCGCTGGCCACGCAGCTGCCGCACGCGGTGGGCCTGGCGCACGCCGCGCGGCTCAAGGGCGACGACGTGGTCGCGCTCGCCATGGTCGGCGACGGCGGCACCAGCGAGGGCGACTTCCACGAGGCGCTGAACTTCGCCGCCGTGTGGCGGGCCCCGGTGGTCTTCCTGGTGCAGAACAACGGCTTCGCGATCTCCGTACCGCTGTCCAAGCAGACGGCGGCGCCCTCGCTCGCCCACAAGGCCGTGGGGTACGGGATGCCCGGTCGGTTGGTCGACGGCAACGACGCCGCCGCCGTGCATCAGGTGCTCTCCGAGGCCGTGGACCGCGCCCGGCGCGGCGGCGGCCCGACCCTGGTCGAGGCGGTCACCTACCGCATGGAGGCGCACACCAACGCCGACGACGCCACGCGCTACCGGGGCGACGCCGAGGTGGAGGCCTGGCGGGCGCACGACCCGGTGCGCCTGCTGGAGCGCGAGCTGACGGAGCGCGGACTCATCGACGAGGACGGGATACGGGAGGCGGCCGAGGCCGCGGAGGCGATGGCCGCGCGGCTGCGCGAGGGGATGAACGCCGACCCGGTGCTCGACCCGATGGACCTGTTCGCGGAGGTCTACGCCGAGCAGACCGGCCAGCTGCGCGAGCAGGCCGCACAGCTGCGGGCCGAGCTGGATGCCGAGGCCGAGCAGGGCGGGCACGACGACCGTACGGCCGGGGACGGCCGGGGCGGGCGCGGTACGGAAGGCGGTACGCGATGACGACGGTGGCGGCCGGGCAGGCCGGGCGGAGCAAGCAGGCCGGACAGGGCAAGCAGGCCAAGCCGGCCACGATGGCGCAGGCGCTGCAGCGCGCGATGCGCGACGCGATGGCCGAGGACCCGACGGTGCACGTGATGGGCGAGGACGTCGGCACGCTCGGCGGGGTCTTCCGGATCACCGACGGGCTCGCCGCGGAGTTCGGCGACGCGCGGTGCACGGACACGCCGCTGGCGGAGGCGGGCATCCTCGGCACGGCGGTCGGCATGGCGATGTACGGGCTGCGGCCGGTCGTCGAGATGCAGTTCGACGCCTTCGCCTACCCGGCGTTCGAGCAGCTGATCAGCCACGTGGCCAAGATGCGCAACCGCACGCGCGGGGCGATGCCCCTGCCGATCACCGTGCGGGTGCCCTACGGCGGTGGCATCGGCGGGGTGGAGCACCACAGCGACTCCTCCGAGGCGTACTACATGGCCACGCCGGGCCTGAAGGTCGTCACGCCCGCCACGGTCGAGGACGCCTACGGGCTGCTGCGGGCGTCGATCGCCTGCGACGACCCGGTGGTCTTCCTGGAGCCCAAGCGGCTCTACTGGTCCAAGGCCGCCTGGTCGCCGCAGGACCCGGCCGTGGTGGAGCCGATCGGCCGGGCGGTCGTGCGCCGCCCGGGCACCAGCGCCACCCTGCTCACCTACGGCCCGTCCGTGCCCGTCTGCATGGAGGCCGCCGAGGCCGCCACGGCCGAGGGCTGGGACCTCGAAGTGGTCGACCTGCGCTCGCTGGTGCCCTTCGACGACGAGACGGTCTGCGCCTCCGTGCGCCGCACCGGGCGCGCGGTCGTCGTGCACGAGTCGAACGGCTTCGGCGGCCCGGGCGGGGAGATCGCGGCCCGGGTCACCGAGCGCTGCTTCCACCACCTGGAGGCGCCGGTACTGCGCGTCGCCGGGTTCGACGTCCCGTACCCGCCGCCGATGCTGGAGCGGCACCATCTGCCGGGCGTGGACCGCGTGCTCGACGCGGTGGCCCGGCTCCAGTGGGAGGCGGAGGGCTGATGGCGAGGGTCCTTGAGTTCAGGCTGCCGGACCTCGGCGAGGGGCTGACCGAGGCGGAGATCGTCCGCTGGCTGGTGGCCGTCGGCGACGTCGTCGCCGTCGACCAGCCGGTCGTCGAGGTGGAGACGGCCAAGGCGATGGTGGAGGTGCCCTGTCCGTACGGGGGCGTGGTCACCGCGCGCTTCGGCGAGGAGGGCAGCGAACTGCCCGTCGGGGCACCGCTGCTGACGGTCGCCGTCGGCGCGGACGAGTCCCCCTCCGGCGCGGCGGCCGGCTCGGAGGCGGCCGCCGCGCCGGCACGGCCCGCGGTGTCCGCCGCTTCCGCAGAGTCCGCCGAGTCGTCGGAGTACTCGGGCAACGTCCTGGTCGGGTACGGCACCGCGGGCCCCGCCGCCCGCCGCCGCCGGGTCCGCCCCCGGGCCCTGAACGGCGCGTCCGCACCGGCAGCCCCCGCTCCCGAGCCCCGTACGGCCGCACCGGCGCCCGAGGGGCCCGTGCCGGTGATCTCGCCGCTGGTGCGGCGGCTCGCCCGGGACAACGACCTCGACCTGAGGGCCCTCAGCGGCTCAGGACCCGAGGGCCTGATCCTGCGGGCCGACGTCGAGCGTGCCCTGCGCGCCCCGGCGACCGCTCCTCCGGCGACCGCTCTTCCGGCCATGGCTCCCCCCGTGAGCGACGCCCCCGTGACCGCGTCCCCGGTGACCGGATCCGCAGGGGCCGGATCCGCAGGGGCCGGATCCGCGTCGGCCGGTGAGCGGATACCGCTCAAGGGCGTGCGCGGCGCGGTCGCCGACAAGCTGAGCCGCAGCCGCCGCGAGATACCCGACGCGACCTGCTGGGTCGACGCCGACGCGACCGAACTGATGGCTGCCCGTACCGCGATGAACGCGGCGGGCGGCCCGAAGGTCTCGGTCCTGGCGCTGCTCGCCCGGATCTGCACGGCGGCCCTGGCCCGCCACCCGGAGCTCAACTCCCGGGTGGACCAGGAGGCCAGGGAGATCGTGCGGCTGCCCCAGGTGCACCTGGGGTTCGCGGCGCAGACCGACCGGGGCCTGGTGGTGCCGGTGGTGCGCGACGCCCAGGGGCGTACGGCCGAGTCGCTGAGCGGGGAGTTCGCCCGGCTCACCGAGTCGGCGCGGCAGGGCACGCTGACCCCGGCCGATCTGACCGGCGGGACGTTCACGCTGAACAACTACGGGGTGTTCGGGGTCGACGGCTCCACGCCGATCATCAACCACCCGGAGGCGGCGATGCTCGGGGTCGGCCGGATCGTCGCCAAGCCGTGGGTGCACCAGGGCGAACTGGCGGTGCGTCAGGTCGTCCAGCTGTCCCTCACCTTCGACCACCGGGTCTGCGACGGCGGCACGGCGGGCGGATTCCTGCGGTTCGTGGCCGACTGCGTGGAGAACCCGGCGGTGCTGCTGCGCTCGCTGTAGATCGTCGCGGGGCGGCGGCCCATACTGGCCGGTGTGACGGCTGATGCGGCGTACGACGCCATCGTGCTCGCCGGGGGCGCCGCCCGGCGCCTGGGCGGCGTGGACAAACCCGCCCTGAGCGTGGGCGGGCGCGCCCTGCTCGACCGGGTCCTCATGGCGTGCCGGGAGGCGGGGCGCACGGTGGTCGTCGCCGAGCCCCGCCCCACCGCCCGTCCGGTGCGGTGGGCCCGCGAGGAGCCGCCCGGCGGCGGGCCGCTGGCCGCCCTGGAGGCGGGGCTGCGCGAGGTGTCGGCCCCGGCCGTCCTGGTGCTCTCCGCCGATCTGCCGTTCCTGGCCGACACGACGGTACGGGCCCTGCTCGCCGCCCTCGCGGAGGACCGGGAGCCCGCAGCCCCTGAAGCGACCGGCCCCGCCGCAGCGCCGGACCGTGCCCCCGCACCCGGCCCCGAAGTGGGGACCGAAGGCCCGGGTCCTTCGGCAGGGGGCCCCGGGCCGGGCGCCGCGCCCGGCGGGGAGTTCCCCGGCCCGCTCGACGGCGTCCTGGTGGTCGACCAGGACGGGCGCGAGCAGCCGCTGGTGGCCGCGTACCGCACCGAGGCTCTGCGGCGCGAACTGGCGCTGCTCACCGAGGAGTACGGCAGCCTGGCGGGCCGTCCGCTGCGGGCCCTGGTCAAGCGGCTGCGCACCGCGCGGATCGAGGCCGGGCCGCTCGCCTCCTTCGACTGCGACACCTGGGAGGACCTCGCACGGGCCCGGGCCCGCATCAGGGAGCATGGGAACGTGCTGGACGAATGGATCACCGCAGTCAAGGACGAACTCGGCATCGAGCTGGACGTCGACACCGGCGTACTGCTCGACCTCGCCCGCGACGCCGCCCACGGCGTCGCCAGGCCCGCCGCGCCGCTCACCACCTTCCTGGTCGGCTACGCCGCGGCCAAGGCCGGCGGGGCGAGCCCGGAGGCGGACGCCCGGGCCGTCGCCCTCGCCGCCCACAAGGCCGCCGCCCTGGCCGGGCGCTGGGCGCGGGAGGCCGAGGAGCAGGCCAAGGAGGCGGCCACCGAGTCGCAGTCCCAGGAGCCGAAGGCCCACGAGCCGTCGGCCGAGGCGGACGGGACCCGGCCCGCCCAGGGCGACGACCAGGGCGGCGCCCGGCCCGGCGCGGCACGGTGACGGGCCGCCTCCCCATGAGCTCCCAGGAACGCCCGGCGCCCGCCGGCGCCCGCGACGAGCCGCCCCGCGGCGGCGACGGGCCTTCCCACGGCATCCGGGACGCCCGCGACGGGGCCACGGCCCCCCGCACCCCGGGCGCACCCGCCACCCCCCGCACCCCGGAGGAGTCCGACGGGGTCGAGGAGGCCCTGGCCCTGCTCGCGCCCGCGCCCGTCGCGGACCGGCCGGGCAGCACCTCCGCCGGGCCCGCCACGCCCGGGCGCGAGGGCGGGCACCACCGGGCCGCCTCCTGGACCGGGGCACGGGCCGTCGCCGGGCGGGCCGGGGCCGCCGCGCCGAGGCGCACCGGGCGGGTCCCGCTCGACGGCGCCCTGGGCCGCGTGCTCGCCGAGCCGCTGACCGCGCTCACCGACCTCCCCTCCTTCGACACCTCCGCCATGGACGGCTGGGCGGTCGCGGGCCCCGGGCCCTGGGCGGTGGCCCCGGGCGGCTCGGTGCTCGCCGGGCACGGCGGCGCGCGGGCGCTGCCCGACGGCACGGCGGTGCGCATCGCCACCGGTGCGCGCGTCCCGCCCGACACCACGGCCGTGGTCCGCAGCGAGCACGCCCGGCAGGACGCGGGCGGCCAGCTGTACGCGGAGCGCGAGGTCACCCACGGCCAGGACATCCGCCCGCGCGGCCAGGAGTGCCGCCACGGCGACCGGCTGATGCCGCGCGGCGCCCTGGTGACCCCGGCCGTGCTGGGGCTCGCGGCGGCGGCCGGGTACGACGACCTGCTCACCGTGGAGCCCCCCCGGGTGGAGATCCTGGTGCTCGGGGACGAGCTGCTGGCCTCCGGGCTGCCGCACGACGGCCTGATCCGGGACGCGCTCGGCCCGATGCTGGCGCCCTGGCTGCGGGCCCTGGGCGCGGAGGTCGTCGCCACCCGCCGGGTCGGCGACGACGCGCAGGCGCTGTTCGAGGCGGTCACCCGCTCCCCCGCCGACCTGGTCATCACCACCGGCGGCACCGCCGCGGGCCCGGTGGACCACGTCCACCCGGTGCTGCGCAGGGCGGGCGCCGAACTGCTCGTGGACGGGGTGAAGGTGCGCCCGGGCCATCCGATGCTGCTCGCCCGGCTCGCCGGGGGCGGCCATCTGGTGGGGCTGCCCGGCAATCCGCTGGCCGCCGTCTCGGGCCTGCTCACGCTGGCCGAACCGCTGCTGCGGGGCCTGGCGGGGCGCCCGGCGCCGGAGCCGTACCACGCACGCGTCCGTGCCGATGTGCACGGACATCCGCACGACACCCGGCTGGTCCCGGTCGTCCACCGCGGGGGCGCCGACGACCACGTGGCGCCGCTGCACTACAACGGCCCCGCGATGCTGCGCGGCGTGGCGGCGGCCGACGGCCTGGCGGTCGTACCGCCGGGCGGCGCGCGCACCGGGGACGCCCTGGAGGTCCTGGACCTGCCGTGGACGGCGGCGGCGCCCACCACCGCGACGGCGGTCGAAGGAGTGTGTTTCACGTGAAACTCCCCGGCCACGACGCCATGGCCCGCAACGCCGACGAGCACCTGGTCACCAGCCGGGTGAAGCTGCCGCGGCGGGTGGTGGAGCGCCCGCTGCGACAGGTGGCCAAGCGGCTGCTGATGGCGCTGGTGGTGCTGTTCGTGACCGTCCTGATCGTCTGGATCGACCGGGAGGGGTACCACGACAACTCCGACGAGAAGGTCGACTTCCTCGACGCCGTCTACTACGCCACCGTGACCCTCTCCACCACGGGTTACGGCGACATCGTCCCGTACAGCGACACCGCGCGGCTGACCAACGTCCTGCTGGTGACCCCGCTGCGCGTGCTGTTCCTGATCATCCTGGTCGGCACCACCCTGGAGGTCCTCACCGAGCGGACCCGGGAGGAGTGGCGGCTGAATCGCTGGAGGTCCACCTTGCGCGAGCACACCGTCGTCGTCGGATTCGGTACGAAGGGGCGCTCGGCGATCCAGACGCTGTGCGCCACCGGTCTGAGCAAGGAGCAGATCGTCATCGTCGACCCCAGCAACAAGGTGATCGAGGCCGCCAACGCGGACGGCTTCGTGGGGGTGCTGGGCGACGCGACCCGCAGCGACGTGCTGATCCGTGCCGAGCTGCAGCGGGCCCGGCAGATCGTCATCGCCACCCAGCGCGACGACACGGCGGTGCTGGTCGCGCTGACCGCCCGGCAGCTCAACCGGGGCGCCAAGATCGTCGCCGCGGTGCGCGAGGAGGAGAACGCGCCGCTGCTGCGCCAGTCCGGCGCCGACGCGGTGATCACCAGTGCCAGTGCGGCGGGCCGGCTGCTCGGCCTGTCCGTGCTCAGCCCGAGCGCGGGCACGGTGATGGAGGACCTGATCCAGCAGGGCAGCGGCCTCGACCTGGTCGAGCGGCCGGTCATAAAGTCCGAGGTCGGCAAGAGCGTGCGGGAGACCGAGGACCTGGTGGTGAGCGTGCTGCGCGGGCACCGGCTCCTCGGCTACGACGATCCGGCGGCGAGCCCGCTACAGCTCACGGACCGGGTGATCACCATCGTGCGGGCCTCCAACCCGCCGTCCCAGGGTGGCGCGGAGTAGCCTCGCGGCCATGTATGCGATCACGATTGCGCAGCCCGGCGGTCCTGAGGCGCTGGTCTGGACCGAGGTGCCCGACCCGGTGGCCGGTGAGGGGGAAGTGCTGGTCGAGGTGGTGGCCAGCGCGGTGAACCGCGCCGACCTGCTCCAGCGGCAGGGCTTCTACGAGCCGCCGCCCGGCGCGTCCCCCTACCCCGGCCTGGAGTGCTCCGGCCGGATCGTGGCGCTCGGCCCCGGCGTCACCGGCTGGGCGGTCGGCGACGAGGTGTGCGCGCTGCTCTCCGGCGGCGGTTACGCGCAGAAGGTCGCGGTCCCCGTGGGCCAGCTGCTGCCGGTGCCGGACGGGGTGGACCTGGTGACGGCCGCGGCGCTGCCCGAGGTGGCCGCGACGGTCTGGTCGAACGTGTTCATGATCGCCCATCTGCGTCCGGGCGAGACGCTGCTCGTGCACGGCGGCGCGAGCGGGATCGGCACCCTGGCGATCCAGCTGGGCAAGGCCGTGGGCGCGCGGGTCGCGGTGACGGCCGGGAGCCCCGAGAAGCTGGCGCGCTGCGCCGAGCTGGGCGCGGACGTGCTGATCGACTACCGGCGGCAGGACTTCGTCGAGGAGGTGCGCAAGGCCACCGACGGCGCGGGCGCCGACGTCATCCTCGACATCGTGGGCGCGAAGTACCTGGACGCCAACGTCCGGGCGCTCGCGGTCAACGGACGCCTGGCGGTCATCGGCCTGCAGGGCGGGGTCAAGGGCGAGCTGAACCTGGGGGCGCTGCTGAACAAGCGGGCCGCGGTCACCGCCACCTCGCTGCGGGGCCGCCCGCTGGAGGAGAAGGCGTCGATCATCGCGGCGGTGCGCGAGCACGTGTGGCCGCTGGTGGCCGCGGGGACGGTGCGGCCGGTGGTGGACCAGGTGCTGCCGCTGGCGCAGGCCGCCCAGGGGCACCGGGCCCTGGAGGAGGGCGGCCACGTCGGCAAGGTGCTGCTGCGCGCGGAGTAGCGCGCGGCGGTACGCGACGGGGCCCGGCACCTTCGGAAGGTGCCGGGCCCCGCGCCGTACGCCGGAAGGGAACGTGCCGCTCGCCCGCCTCGCGGGAAGACGCCGACAGGTGCCCGCGGTGCCTACAGGTACGGCCCCGAGCGGATCGCGCCGTGGTTGTCGTCATCGTCGTCGTGGCCGCCCGCGCCGGGCGGCAGGGCGCGGCGCATCTGCTCGAGCTGGGCGCGGGCCGCCATCTGCTGGGCGAACAGCGCGGTCTGGATGCCGTGGAAGAGGCCCTCCAGCCAGCCGACCAACTGGGCCTGCGCGATGCGCAGTTCCGCCTCCGAGGGGATCGCCTCGTCGGTGAAGGGGAGCGAGAGCCGCTCCAGTTCCTCCACCAGCTCCGGCGCCAGGCCGTCCTCCAGCTCCTTGACCGAGCTGGCGTGGATCTCCTTGAGCCGGACGCGGCTGGCCTCGTCGAGGGGAGCCGCCCTGACCTCTTCCAGTAGCTGCTTGATCATGCTGCCGATGCGCATGACCTTGGCCGGCTGCTCGACCATCTCCGTCACCGGGACCTCACGGGATTCCTCGCCACCGTCAGCGCCGCCGAGCATCATCCCGTCCGGGCCTACCACCAGGATCGGGGGGTTCTCCTGCGACCGTTCATTCCTCGGCATCTCCATGCCGCCATTCTCTCGCACACATGCCTCACCACACGGTGTGCCCCCGTACGAGGGTGATCCACCTTCGTACGGGGGCACGGTTCGGGCAATCGGCCCAGCGCGTCCGGCCGGAAGCGGAATCCGCGTCCGTACGCCCGGCTTCCTAGATGGCCGCGCGTCGGGCCAGGGCCCCCTTGGAGCGGGTCACCAGGGCCGCCAGCAGCGCGGCGCCGAGCGGAACGGCGACCAGGAGGGCGGCCAGGGTCGGCCACGGCACCACGACCGGGACCACGGGGACGCTGTTGCCGCCCCAGCCCTCGTCGAGCGACCGCTGGTAGAAGCCCATGGCCTGGCGCTCCTCGGTGAGCCTGAGCCCCACGGCGGGCAGCAGGCCCGCCGCCGAGCCGAGGACCACGCCCATCGCGGCCACCACCCCGCACTGGAACCCGCTGAGGGTGCGCCGGACCCGGGGCGGCGCGCCCACGGCGGCCAGGGTCTTCAGGTCGGCCTCGGCGTCGGCCTGGGCGAGGCCGGTGGCGATCCCGGCGGCGCCGATGGTGATCAGGCCGGCGAAGACGGTCAGGGAGAGCAGCACGATGCTGTTCTTGCTGACGAAGCCCTCCTCGATGTGCAGGTTCACGCTGCTGCCGGACTTGGCGAGTTCGGCGTCCAGCTTCTGGCGCTGGTCCTCGCTGGGCATGCGGTCGGTGGAGTAGAAGGCGCCCAGCGGCTTGAGGGTGAGCCCGGCCGCCTTGGCGGTGGCGGGCGTCATCAGCATGCCCAGGCCGTACGTCTCCTGCTTGCCGGTGACCTGGTGCGCGGTGAACCGCTTGACCTCGCCGGGGACCGGCTTGTTCTGCTGGGCGGCCGCGTCGGCGGCCTCGGTGTCGGTGACCAGGCGGATGCCGACCTTGCCGTCGGCGTCGACGGGCTTCTTGTCGAAGGTGACGACCCGGCCCGCGTCGAGGGCCTTCACGGCGGCGGGGTCGTCGATGCCGAGGACCCGGAGGACCTTGGCGTCGCCGATGAGCAGGCTGCCGTCGGTGTAGACGACCTGCATGGTCGATGACTGGCAGCGCCAGTCCTGGGACAGCTTGCGGCGCTCCTCCTTGCTGTACCGGTCGGAGGGGTCGACGCCGTCCACCACCGGTCCCCACAGCGGGCACTCGTTGGCCTTGGGGGTCACCACCTCGTACCGGCCGCAGTCCTTGCCGCCGGAGCCGTGCGGGGAGCAACCGGCCTTGCCCACCACCAGGGTGTCCACGTCGGCGCGCACGTCGACGGGGAAGTTCTTCTGCACGGCCTCGCGGGCGGCGGGCACGTCGCGCCCGCCCTCCTCGTCGATGGAGACGGCGACCGCGCCGTGCGGCAGCTGGGCCGTGTAGCCGGCCCGGTTCTGGGCGTCGCTGCTGGCGGAGTAGGTGGCCACGGCGACGGTGCCGGCGACGGCGGCGAGCACCGCGGCGACGGCGGGGGCCGTGCGCCCCCGGTTGCGCACGGCGTCGCGCAGGGCGAGCCGGGGCGACAGCGGCAGCCAGCGGCCGATCCGGCCGAACAGGCCGACCAGGGCCGGGGTCAGGGCGACGACGCCCAGTTCGGCGAGGGCGCTGCCGCCCGCGACGATCATGAACTGGTCGGTGACCAGCGACCCGTACAGCGCGATGGCCGCGCCGACGGCGACGGCGACCAGGCCGAGGACCGGCAGCACGCGGCTGCTGCGGCGGGTGCCTCGGCGGCCGGTGAGCGAGGCGAGGACCGTCTGGCGGGAGGCGGTCACGGCGGGGACGATCGCGGCCAGCAGGCCGGTGAGCACGGCGAGCAGCGCGATGCCGAGGATCTCCAGCGGGCGCAGGTCGAAGCCGCCGAAGCGCTTGCCCAGGTAGTCCTCCATCACCGGCTGGAGGGCGAAGGTGAGGGCGATGCCGAGCACGGTGCCGATGACGGCGGCCGCGGCGCCGATCACCAGGCCGCCCGCGAGCACGATGGCCCGGATGTGGCGGCGGTCGCCGCCGTTGGCGCCGACGAGGCCGAGCTGGCGGCGCGAGCGGCGGGCGCCGACGGCGAACGCGGGACCGGCGAGCAGGCAGATCTCCAGCATCGCCAGACCGACCACGGTGGCCGCGGCGGCCAGCAGCGCGGCCTTGGCGGAGGTGCTGTCCTCGTACTTGCCCCAGCCGTCCCGCTGGTAGAGCGGGACGTCGGCGTCGGCCGGCGGGTCGAGCTGTACGGCACGCGAACGGACCGACACGCCCTTGGAGTTGGTCTGCTTGACCATGTTCCACGTGAAACCGTCCGCACCGGCCGGCAGCTTCACCAGATAGCTGGTCGAGGGGTCCGTACCGGGCAGCCCGGCCTTCTCCAGGGCCTGGTCCAGCGGGGCGAGCAGGGCGCCGGGCAGCAGGTTGACCTGGTCGGCCTTGAGGTCGTCGGGCAGCTCGTAGCTGCCGACGATCCGGTACGTGCGGTCGAAGCCGCGGGCGGTCAGGCCGGAGCCGATCTTCAGGCCGCTGGACTCCAGGAAGTGCGCGGAGGCGGCGACCTCGTCGTCCTTGGCGGGGAACCGGCCCCCGGTGAGGTTCAGCAGGCCGTCGGCCATCGGGTCGGCGGCCTTGAGCTCGCTGATCTGGGTGTGCAGCAGGCCGTGCGTGGTGCGCAGCTTGGCCGAGCCCTCGGTGTCCTGAAGGACGGTGGCGTTCGCCGGGACGCTCTTCCTGACGTCCGTCTTGCCCTCGGGCCAGGGCTTGTCGTCGAAGTCGCCGACCGGCGCGCTCTGGTCGCCCGCCGGGTCCTGGTCGATGGGCGCGCCGCCCACGTTGGCGTCGGACAGCCGGGCGTCGGCGGCGCCGAGGGAGCGGGTGATCCGCTCCTGCGGGGAGAGCTCGGAGCTGCGGTAGGTGAGGTCGAAGGCGCTGACGCCGACGATGGGCAGGGCGATCATGGCCAGGACCAGGAAGCTGCGGCCCTTGGAGCGCCAGGCGTCGCGGCGGGCGATGCGGATCGCGGCGCGCCAGGAGTGGTACCAGTTCACCGCTGGGCCGCCCGGTTGAGCAGGGAGTCGGCGTCGCTGCGCAGGGTCTGGTCGACCACGGCGCCGTCGCGCAGGAAGACCACGCGGTCGGCCCAGGCGGCGAAGCGGGGCTCGTGGGTGACGAGCACCCCGGCCGCTCCGGCGTCGCAGCGGGTGCGCAGCAGGGCGAGGACGGACTCGCCGGTCTCGGAGTCCAGGGCGCCGGTGGGTTCGTCGGCGAGGACCAGGCGGCGGTCGCCGACCAGGGCGCGGGCGATGGCGACGCGCTGCTGCTGGCCGCCGGACATCTCGTCGGGGAAGCGGTCGGCGAGGTGGCCCAGGCCCATCTCCTCCAGGGCGGCGAGGGCCTCGGTGCGGGCCTTGCGCGCGGAGGTGCCGTCGAGTTCGCGGGGCAGGGCGATGTTCTCGGCGGCGGTCAGGGCCGGTATCAGGTTGTAGTCCTGGAAGACGTAGCCGATGCTGCGGCGGCGCAGGGCGGCCAGGGTCTTGCGGTCGGCGGTGGTGATGTCGGTGTCCTCGACGACGACCTGGCCGGAGGTGGGGGTGTCCAGGCCGCCGGCGATGGTCAGCAGGGTGGACTTGCCGGAGCCCGACGGGCCCATCACGGCGACGAGTTCGCCGGGGAAGACGTCGAGGTTGATGCCGCGCAGGGCGTGCACCTCGGTGGCGCCGCTGCCATGGACGCGTACGAGGTTCCTCAGCTGCAGCACGGGCTGCGGCGAGCGGGTTTCGGACATGGGTGATCCCGTCGGGTGCGTACGCGTGCGGTGCGTACGGAGCGGATGTACGGAAGTGGGGGTGCGGGGCGGGTGCGGCGGGCGGGTCAGGCCCGGCGCACCGCGCCGAGGTCGGGGGACGCGTCGGTGCCGGGCGCCGGGGCGGCCCAGGGGACCTGGCCGGCGTCGGCGGAGAGGCGGATGAGGCGGGCCTCGCAGTGGTCGAGCCAGCGGGCCTCGGCCTCGGTCTGGAAGATCAGCTGCTCCAGGACGAGCAGCCAGGCGACGTCGTCGCGCTCACGGGTGGTGCCGCTCTCGATGGCGGTGAGCGCCTGGGCCTTGAGGCGGGTGTAGTCCTGCATCGCCTGCACGGTGTGGCGGCGCTGGGACTGGATGACGTCGCGGATGTCGATGCTGGGCGCGCCGACGGCCATGGCGAGCTTGATGGCGAGCTCGTCCCGGGCCGGGCTGGTGCGGTCCACGGGCTTCTCGAACCACTGGCGCAGCTCGGCGCGGCCGGTGTCGGTGATGGCGTAGAGCGTGTGCCCGGCCTCGTCCTCGCCGCCCTGGGCGATCATGCCGTCGCGCTCCAGGCGGCTGAGCGTCGTGTAGACCTGCCCGACGTTCAGCGGCCAGGTGGCCCCGGTGCGGGACTCGAACTCCGAGCGGAGCTGCGAGCCGTAGCGGGGGCCGCGTTCAAGGAGGGCAAGGAGCCCGTGGCGGATCGACATACTCAGTATGTATACCGAGTAAGTCCGCTGGTACAAGCGACTACAGGGGGACTCGCGGGGTCCGTCTCAAGGGGGACGCGGGCGGTCAGCCGCGCCGCAGCCGCATCCCCATGAAGCCCAGGCCGAGCCCCATCAGGGCCAGCCCCGCACCCAGGGTCAGCACGGGAACGTGCCGGTCAGCGGGGGTCGCCAGGGCCTGCGGGACGCTCTGCCCGACGGCGGCGGGCGGGGGCGCGTCGGGGTCGGGGGACTCCGTCCCGGGGACCACGTCGAAGGCGTCGCGCACCGGCTCGGCGGGCGGCCGGGCTGTTGCCGTTTTGGTACGCGCGGGGCTGGACGGCTCCGCGAGCGGGGTCCGCCCCGGTCGCGGCTGCCCCACGGCGGCCTGACGGCCCGCCAGCGACGGGGAGGGCCACGGGGAGGGGGAGGCGGAGGGCGAGGGGGACGCGGACGGGTCCGGCGACGCGGACGCCCCGGGGTCGTCGGTGAACACCTCGGGGTCCGCGTCCTCGGCCGGCTCGTCCGAGGGGGAGGCCGAGGGGGAGGCGGTGGCGGTGGCGGAAGGGGCCGGGGAGCCCGTCGCGGACGGCGGTCGCGGCGCCCCGGACTCCTCGGCCCGCGCCCAGGGGGCGGCGGCCAGCAGGAGTGCGGCGACAGCGACCGCGTAACGCGTCCCAACCCTTGGAGTCACCGGGTGACCCCCTCCCGTGCCGAGCCGCCGAGTCGTTCGACTCAGCGTCACATACCGCATCAATTCCGGCATCTCGGACAGTCAAACGGGCCGACGGCCGTCCGGGTCACTCCTCACGCGGTGATCCGGCGCCGGGCGGGCGTCACTCGCTGCCCGGGTCCCCCGACGCCACCGTGAGCTCGAAGGTCTGGCTGCCCGGGACGACGGCCGTGCCCTCGGTCGGGAACTGCTCGATGACCTGGTCCTCCGCGTACTGCGGGTTGTCCACGGTCTTGATCTTGTACTGCCAGCCGGCGGCCTGGATGCACGACTTGACCGACAGCACGTCCCGGTAGACGAAGCTCGGCGCCTGGACCTTCTTCGGGTCGTCGCTGTCCTCGGTCGGCGAGGTGCACTTGGTCGTCTCCAGCGTGCGGTTGCGCTCCGGCGGCTTGTGCTCCGCCGCCGCGGAACTGCTGCCGCCGCCCTTGGCCTCGCCGCCCGGCTCGTCGTCCTTGTTGTTCAGCGTGATCGCGGTGACCACGCCCGCCAGCACGATCAGCACCACCGCGACGACGCCGAAGAGCACCGTGTTGTTGCGCTTGGGCGCGGCGGGCGCGGCGGGCGCCGGGACGTGCGCGGGCGCGGGCGTCGGGGCGTAGGGCGACGGCGCCTGGGTCTGGTAGCCGGGAGCGGGGGTGTGCTGGGCGGGGTTGTGCTGGGGGTAGCCGTACGTCGGCGCGGGCGTCGGCGCGCCGTAGGGGCCGGGCTGGTACGGCTGCTGGACCGCGGACGGGCCGGGCGCCGGGGTCGACTGGTCCAGCGGCGGGAACACCGCGGAGGAGACGCCCTGGCCGCTGGGGGCCGGGCCGCCCGCCACGATCACCGGGGCGCTGGTCTGCCCGGCCTGCAGCACCCGCAGGCACTCGTCGCGCATGGCGGCGGCGCTGGGGAAGCGCTCGTTCGGGTTCTTCTTCAGGGCCCGCGCCACCAGGGCGTCCATGGCCGGGGTGACCGAGCGGTTGACGGAGGACGGGGCGACCGGCTCCTCCTGGACGTGGGCGTACGCGATGGCCAGCGGCGAGTCCGCGTCGAACGGCAGCCGTCCGGTGAGCAGCTGGAAGAGCATGATGCCGACCGAGTACAGGTCGGAGCGGGCGTCCACGCCGCGCCCCAGGGCCTGCTCGGGCGACAGGTACTGCGGGGTGCCGACGACCATGCCGGTCTGGGTCATGGAGGTGACGCCGGACTGCATGGCGCGCGCGATGCCGAAGTCCATCACCTTGACCACGCCGCGCCGGGTCATCATCACGTTGCCCGGCTTGATGTCGCGGTGCACCAGGCCCATCTCGTGGCTGGTCTCCAGGGCGGCCAGCACGTCGGCCGTCACCTTCAGCGCCTTGTCGGCGGGCATCGCGCCGTACTGCCGCACGTCGGCCTGGAGCACCGAGCCGAGCGGGCTGCCCTCGACGTACTCCATGACGATGTACGGCATGAGCGCGCCGCCCAGCTCGTCCTCGCCGGTGTCGAAGACCGAGACGATGTTGGTGTGCTGCAGCTTGGCGACGGCCTGGGCCTCGCGGCGGAAGCGCTCGCGGAAGGACTGCTCGCGGCCGAGCTCGGTGTGCAGCGTCTTGATCGCGACCTGGCGGTCCAGCGCGGAGTCGTAGGCGAGGTAGACGGACGCCATGCCGCCCTCGCCGAGCAGGTCGCGCAGCTGGTACCGGCCGCCCGCCACGGAACCGCCGGCATAGCGGCCCTGTGCGCCGTCCTGGCTCATTTCGTGCTCCCCCATGTGCGCGCGGCGGCGTCGTCCCGGCAATTACGGGCCAAGTCTGCCGGAGGGTACCGACACGTCAAGCCGGGTGCCCGATCCGTGACCGTACGCCCGGGAAGCGTCTCGGAAGCGTTACAGGATTCGCATGAAATTTGCATGGGCGCACGGGGAACCGATTTGATGGCCGGTCCATCTCGAAACGTCGCGCCGCGCGAAGGCTGTAGCGTGACGTGCCAGAGCACCCAGTGGGACACCGCACGCGCGCAGCCCGCGCCCGCGGACAGATACGACGGCGAGGACTGATGGCACCCGAACCCGAAGCAGGCGGCGGCCTGTCGGACGCCGAGTCCTGGGGCGCCGGCGGTCTGGTCGGCGACGGCCGCTACCGGCTCACCCACCGGCTCGGCCGCGGCGGCATGGCCGAGGTGTTCGCCGCCGAGGACGTGCGGCTCGGCCGCACCGTCGCGGTGAAGCTGCTCCGCGCCGACCTGGCCGAGGACCCCGTCTCCAAGGCCCGCTTCACGCGCGAGGCCCAGTCGGTGGCCGGCCTGAACCACCACGCGATCGTCGCCGTGTACGACTCCGGCGAGGACGTGGTCGGCGGCCAGCCCGTGCCGTACATCGTGATGGAGCTGGTCGAGGGCCGCACCATCCGCGACCTGCTGATCCAGGCCGAGCCGCCGCCGCCCGAGCAGGCGCTGATCATCGTCTCCGGCGTCCTGGAGGCGCTGGCCTACTCGCACCAGCACGGCATCGTGCACCGCGACATCAAGCCGGCGAACGTGATCATCACCAACTCCGGCGCGGTGAAGGTGATGGACTTCGGCATCGCCCGCGCCCTGCACGGCGCGTCCACCACCATGACGCAGACCGGCATGGTCATGGGCACGCCCCAGTACCTCTCGCCCGAGCAGGCGCTCGGCAAGGCCGTCGACCACCGCTCCGACCTGTACGCGACCGGCTGCCTGCTGTACGAACTGCTCGCGCAGCGCCCCCCGTTCACCGGCGAGACGCCGCTGTCGGTGGTCTACCAGCACGTCCAGGACGCCCCCGTCCCGCCGTCCGAGGTGGCCCACCACGCGCCGCCGGAGCTGGACGGCCTGGTGATGCGGTCGCTGGCGAAGGACCCGGACGACCGCTTCCAGAGCGCCGAGGAGATGCGCGGCCTGGTCCAGTACGGCCTGCAGATGCTCCAGGCCGAGGGCGGCCACACGGGCACCTGGGGCACCGGACCGGTCGCGATGCACGAGAACCCGCACACGCCGGTGGGCGGCACGGCCCCCACGGCGGCCATGGGCCACCCGGTGCACGGCGACACCTCGCAGGGCCCGATCCTGCCGCCGATGAACCCCGACGACGGCGCCTACACGGGCGGCCACGGCGCGCCCAAGAGCGGCGGGCGCGGCAAGGTGCTGCTGTTCGTCGCGCTGGCGCTGATCGCGATCACGGCGGGCGTGGTCTTCGCGCTGGACGCGGCGAACAAGCCGAAGGACAAGCCCAAGGCGCCGACGAAGATCTCCAACTCGCCCTCGCAGTCGGACTCCTCGCCGACGCCGAGCGAGGAGGAGTCCACGCCGGAGGAGAACCAGGACAACTCCACGGGCGGCAACCAGGACGGCGGCTGGACGCCGTCCGAGGAGCCGTCGCGGCCGCACCGCGAGAGCCCCTCGCCCTCGGACAGCTCCTCGTCCTCGTCGGGCAAGACGGACGGCGGCGGTCAGACCGACGGCGGCCAGACGGACGGCGGCCAGACCGATGGCGGTCAGACCGACGGTGGTCAGACGGACGGTGGCCAGACCGACGGTGGTCAGACCGACGGCGGCACCAACGAGGGCACCAGCGGCGAACCGGGCACCAACACCGGCCAGCAGAACGGCGGCGCCCAGAACGGCGGCAACACCCAGGGCCAGCAGGGCGGCTCGACCACCGGCCAGACCCCGGGGGCCTGACCCCCGGCCCGACCCGCACCGCCCCCGCCCCCGGGCCGAGACGCCCGGGGGCTCACCCCGCGAAGGCCTGGCGCACCGCCTCGTACTCCCGGGTCCACCACACCACCAGGGCCGACGCCGCGGGGAACTGCGGGTCGGCCCTGCGGTCGTGGAGCTGGTAGCGCCAGCGCAGTATCCAGAAGTCGTTCAGTCGCTCCCACCACACCCGGTGCACCGCGGCCGCCATCTCGTCCCGGCCCACCCCGGCGGCCGTCCGGTACGCGCGCGCGTAGGCGCGCACCTTGGGCAGGTCCAGCTCCCCGCCGGGACGCACGAAGAAGATGACGGCGGCCCGGACGGCCTCCTCGGCCCGCGGCTGCACCCCGAGCCGGTCCCAGTCGACGATCGCCGCGGGCTCGGCGCCCCTGCGGTCGCCGCGGTAGAGCAGGTTCAGCGGGTGGAAGTCGCCGTGCACCCAGCCCCCGGCGTCGGCGGCGGGCGGGCGGCGGTGGGCGTGCGCCCGCAGCAGCCGGCGGCGCTCGGTCAGCCGGTGCTCGGCCAGCTCGTCGAAGGCGTCGCGGGGCCGGTGGCCGCGGGCCAGGGCGAGCAGCTCGTCGATCGCGGCGTGGGTGTCGGCCGGGTCGGCGCTCTCGTACCGCTGTCGCGGTCCGGGCTCCATGACCCGCTCCAGGCAGGTGTGGACGAGGCCCAGGAGGCCGCCCAGGCGCCGGGAGTCGGGGGCGGTCAGCTGGGCGCCGTCGCGGTGCATTCCGTCGACCCAGGGGTGCAGGGCGTAGCACCGGCCGCCGATGACCGTGACGGTGTCGCCGTCGCGGCGCTCCAGTGCGGGCGCGACGGGCAGGCCCAGGTGTTCGAGCCGCTGGGTGGCGCGGTGCTGGCGGGCGATCGCCTCGCGGTCGCCGTCCAGGTGGTGCTTGAGGAAGAAGGCACCGCGGGTGGTGGCGAGCCGGTAGCCGCGGTTGAGCAGGCCCTGGGTGACGGGCTCGCAGGCCAGCGGCTCGCCGGGGGTCTCGTACCGGCGCAGCAGCGCGCTGACGGGCGGGGCGGGGTCAACAGATGAGCACGGCACCCGTCATATGTTAGTTGACTATGTCACGCTACGTGGCGAAGTGGCCGCTCTGCGCTGTAGTCCAGGGAGTGGACGGTCACGAAGTGCGGCTCGATGCGCATGTACACCGGCTCGAACGGGCCGCCGTCCACCGTCTCCGGGCCGGGGCCGAACAGCTCCAGCTCGGCCCGGGTGGGCTCGATGATCTCGGCGGTGCCGGTGAACTGGACCGACCAGATGTGGCCGGACCCGGTGTTGAAGTTGTCCGCTCCGTAGGCGACCACGCTGCCGTTGCAGGCGTGGTGGTAGCCGAGGCCGTTGTGCATCCGGAGCACGACGCGGCCGTCGACCACGATGTGCCGGGCGGGGGCCACGAAGGGCATGGCGCGCATGCTGGTCGCCACGCGTCCGTAGGACACGCGACTCAGCAGCTCGATGGCGCGGAGTTCCTCGGTGGTCATGGCTCCACTCTCCGTCACCGGGAGCGGGACGGAAAAGAGGCCCCGGCCCCGAGAGGCCGGGGCCCTAGGTCCCTAAAGAAGCCGCCGGACCGGGTCGCTCCATGAGGGCGACCCGGTGCCGCGCGGCCCTCTCAGTGGCGCTCGGCCTGCATCCGCGCGACGTACGCGGCGGCCTGGGAACGGCGCTCCATGCCCAGCTTGGAGAGCAGGCTGGAGACGTAGTTCTTGATCGTCTTCTCGGCCAGGTGCAGCCGCTCGCCGATGGCGCGGTTGGTCAGCCCCTCGCCGATCAGGTCCAGGATCTTCCGCTCCTGGTCGGTCAGGTTGGAGAGCTTGTCGTCGCCCTTGGGGTTGTTGCCGTCGCGCAGGCGTTCCAGCACGCGCGCGGTGGCGACCGGGTCGAGCAGCGACTTGCCGGCGGCCACGTCCCGCACGGCGGTCAGCAGCTCATTGCCGCGGATCGCCTTGAGTACGTAGCCCGAGGCCCCGGCCATGATCGCGTCGAACAGCGCCTCGTCGTCGGCGAACGAGGTGAGCATCAGGCACTTGATGTCCTCGTTCTGCGAACGGATCTCGCGGCAGACCTCGACGCCGCTGCCGTCCGGCAGCCGCACGTCGAGCACGGCCACGTCGGGGCGGGTCGCAGGGATCCTGACCAGGGCGTCCGCCGCGGTACCCGCCTCGCCGACCACTTCGATGTCGGACTCCACGGAGAGCAGCTCATGGACACCTCGACGGACGACTTCGTGGTCGTCCAGGAGGAATACGGTGATTTTTCCATCTTCGCGCACCGTTTCAGTCTCACACACTCACTCTTCCCGTGCCCGGGGTGACCGGGATAACGTGCCGGTGTTCCGGCGGCCTGCAAGGCTGTTGTCAGTGCGCTGACCTGCTGCTGTTCCCGCATTTCTCGATTTACTTGGAAATCCAAGCAAAATCGCAGGTCAAATGGGGTTTCGCAGGAATGCGACCCACTGGGTAACGTGCCTTTGGCAGGGCGCTCGCCGGGGCACCTGTCACGCCTGTCCCGGACGAGTCGCACCCACCCCGTGCACGGGTACGGAAACAGGCGGAGCCGCACTGGCTTCCCGGCGGACCCCGGGGGCCGGACAGACGGAGGAGCACGCACGTGACCGTGGAGAGCACTGCCGCGCGCAAGCCGCGACGCAGCAGTAAGCGCACCAGCGCCGCGAAGAAGCCACAGGGTTCCGAGCCCCAGCTCGTACAGCTGCTGACGCCCGAGGGCGAGCGCGTCGAGCACCCGGAGTACACCGTCGACCTCACCCCCGAGGAGCTGCGCGGGCTGTACCGGGACATGGTGCTCACCCGCCGCTTCGACGCCGAGGCGACCGCCCTGCAGCGCCAGGGCGAGCTGGGCCTGTGGGCCTCGCTGCTGGGCCAGGAGGCCGCGCAGATCGGCTCCGGGCGCGCGCTGCGCGACGACGACTACGTCTTCCCGACGTACCGGGAGCACGGGGTGGCCTGGTGCCGGGGCGTCGACCCGACGAACCTGCTCGGGATGTTCCGGGGCGTGAACCACGGCGGCTGGGACCCCAACAGCAACAATTTCCACCTGTACACGATCGTCATCGGCTCGCAGACCCTGCACGCCACCGGCTACGCGATGGGCGTGGCCAAGGACGGTGCGGATTCGGCCGTGATCGCGTACTTCGGGGACGGCGCCTCCAGCCAGGGCGACGTGGCCGAATCGTTCACCTTCTCCGCGGTCTACAACGCCCCGGTCGTGTTCTTCTGCCAGAACAACCAGTGGGCGATCTCCGAGCCCACCGAGAAGCAGACCCGCGTCCCGCTCTACCAGCGCGCCCAGGGCTTCGGCTTCCCCGGCGTCCGGGTGGACGGCAACGACGTGCTGGCCTGCCTCGCGGTCACCCGGTCCGCGCTGGAGCGGGCCCGCCGCGGCGAGGGCCCCACCCTGGTCGAGGCGTTCACCTACCGGATGGGCGCCCACACCACCTCCGACGACCCCACCAAGTACCGCAGGGACGAGGAGCGCGAGGCCTGGGAGGCGAAGGACCCGATCCTGCGCCTGCGCACCTACCTGGAGAAGGCCGGGCACGCCGACGCCGCCTTCTTCGAGGACCTCGAGACCGAGAGCGAGGTCCTCGGCAAGCGCGTGCGCGAGGCGGTGCGGGCGATGCCCGACCCCGACGACTACGCGATGTTCGAGCACGTCTACGCCGACGGGCACGCGCTCGTCGACGAGGAGCGGGCCCAGTTCGCCGCCTACCAGGCGTCGTTCGCGGATGGCGAGGTCAACTGATCATGGCTGTACAGAAGCTCCCGCTCGCCAAGGCGCTCAACGAGTCGCTGCGCACGGCCCTGGAGAACGACCCCAAGGTCCTGATCATGGGAGAGGACGTCGGCAAGCTCGGCGGCGTCTTCCGGGTCACCGACGGGCTGCAGAAGGACTTCGGCGAGGACCGGGTCATCGACACCCCGCTGGCCGAGTCCGGCATCGTCGGCACCGCGATCGGCCTGGCGCTGCGCGGCTACCGCCCGGTCGTGGAGATCCAGTTCGACGGCTTCGTCTTCCCGGCGTACGACCAGATCGTCACCCAGCTCGCCAAGATGCACGCGCGCTCGCTCGGCACGGTCAGGATGCCGATCGTGGTGCGCATCCCCTACGGCGGCGGCATCGGCGCGGTCGAGCACCACAGCGAGTCGCCCGAGGCGCTGTTCGCGCACGTGGCCGGCCTGAAGATCGTCTCGCCGTCCAACTCCTCGGACGCCTACTGGATGCTCCAGCAGGCCATCCGGAGCGACGACCCGGTGATCTTCTTCGAGCCCAAGCGCCGCTACTGGGACAAGGGCGAGGTCGACACCGAGGCCGTCCCGGGCGAGCTGCACGAGGCCCGTACGGTCCGCGAGGGCACCGACCTGACGCTGGTGGCGTACGGGCCGATGGTGAAGGTCTGCCTGGAGGCCGCGGCGGCCGCCGCCGAGGAGGGCAAGTCCCTGGAGGTCCTGGACCTGCGCTCGGTCTCCCCGCTCGACTTCGACGCGATCCAGCGCTCGGTGGAGAAGACCCGCCGGCTGGTCGTGGTGCACGAGGCACCGGTGTTCTTCGGCTCCGGCGGGGAGATCGCCGCCCGGATCACCGAGCGGTGCTTCTACCACCTGGAGGCCCCCGTGCTGCGGGTCGGCGGCTACCACGCCCCGTACCCCCCGGCGCGTCTCGAAGAGGAATACCTGCCGGGCCTGGACCGGGTGCTCGACGCCGTCGACCGCTCGCTGGCGTACTGAGGAGAGGACGTGACGACCATGACGACTGCGTCTTCGTCTGCCGTGCGTGAGTTCAAGATGCCGGACGTCGGCGAGGGACTCACCGAGGCCGAGATCCTCAAGTGGTACGTGCAGCCGGGTGACACCGTCACCGACGGCCAGGTCGTGTGCGAGGTGGAGACGGCCAAGGCGGCCGTCGAGCTGCCCATCCCGTTCGACGGCGTGGTGCACGAGCTGCGCTTCCCCGAGGGCACCACCGTCGACGTCGGCGAGGTGATCATCTCGGTGGACACCGGCGGCGGCGACGCCGCCCCGGCCGCCGAGGCGCCCGCCGCCGCACCGGCCCCCGCGGCCGAGCCGGAGGCCCCCGCGGGCCGCCAGCCGGTCCTGGTGGGCTACGGCGTGGCCGAGTCCTCCACCAAGCGCCGCCCGCGCAAGGGCGCCGGAGTGCCCGAGCAGGCCGCCGCCGCGGCCCAGGCGACGGGCACGCCCGTCGCGGGCCTGGCCGCCGCCGCGATCCAGGGCGAGCTGAACGGGCACGGCGCCGCCGTCGCCTCCCGCCCGCTGGCCAAGCCGCCGGTGCGCAAGCTCGCCAAGGACCTCGGCGTGGACCTGGCCGGAGTGGTGCCCAGCGGGCCCGACGGGATCATCACCCGCGAGGACGTGCACGCGGCCGCGGCCCCGGCGCCCGTCGCCCCGGCCGAGGCGCCCGCGCCCGTTTCACGTGAAACAACTCCTGCCGCCGCGGCGCCCGTTCAGAGCGCCGGTGCCCGGGAGACGCGCATCCCCGTCAAGGGCGTGCGCAAGGCCACCGCGCAGGCGATGGTCGGCTCGGCCTTCACCGCGCCGCACGTCACCGAGTTCGTGACGGTCGACGTGACGCGCACGATGAAGCTCGTCGAGGAGCTCAAGGCCGACAAGGACATGGCCGGACTGCGGGTCAACCCGCTGCTCCTGATCGCCAAGGCGATCCTCGTCGCGATCCGCCGCAACCCGGACATCAACGCCGCCTGGGACGAGGCCGCGCAGGAGATCGTCCTCAAGCACTACGTGAACCTGGGCATCGCGGCCGCCACGCCGCGCGGTCTGATCGTGCCGAACATCAAGGACGCGCACGCCCGGACCCTGCCCGAGCTGGCGCGCTCGCTGGGCGAGCTGGTCGCCACCGCGCGCGAGGGCCGCACCAGCCCCGGCGACATGCAGGGCGGCACGATCACCATCACCAACGTGGGCGTCTTCGGCGTCGACACCGGTACGCCGATCCTCAACCCGGGCGAGTCCGCGATCCTCGCGGTCGGTGCGATCAAGCTCCAGCCGTGGGTCCACAAGGGCAAGGTCAAGCCGCGCCAGGTCACCACGCTGGCGCTCTCCTTCGACCACCGCCTGGTCGACGGCGAGCTGGGCTCGAAGTTCCTCGCGGACGTCGCGGCGGTCCTGGAGCAGCCCAAGCGCCTGATCACCTGGGCGTAGTCGCTCCGCCGCCGGGCGCACCCGGTACGACAGCGGCACCCGTACGTCGCCACGGCGTACGCCGGAAAGGCCCCGTCCGCATCGCGGACGGGGCTTTCTGTTGCACCCCTGTTGTATCTAAGCTGTGCGCATGCCCTCCGCCCCGCCCGCGGCCGACCGCGTCTACATGCACGTCAAGCAGGCCGTCCTGGACCGCCGTTACGAGGGGGGCACCCTCCTCACCGAGGGCGAACTCGCCCTCGCCGTCGGCGTCTCCCGCACCCCGGTGCGCGAGGCCCTGCTGAAGCTGGAGATGGAGGGGCTGCTCAAGCTCTACCCGAAGAAGGGCGCCCTGGTCCTCGCCGTCTCCGCCCAGGAGATCGCGGACGTGGTCGAGACCCGGCTGCTGGTCGAGGAGTTCGCGGTGCGCCGCGCGGTGCCCGCCTCCGCGCCGCTGATCGCCCGGCTGGAGGAGCTCCTGGAGGAGCAGCGGAGGTACGCGGACACCGGGGACCTGGCGGCGGTCGCCCTGACCGACCGCAGCTTCCACGCCGAGATCGTCCAGTACGCGGGGAACCAGATCCTGGCCCGGCTGTACGACCAGCTGCGCGACCGCCAGCTGCGGATGGGCGTGGCGGTCATGCAGTCGCAGCCCGACCGGATCGCCAAGAACATCACCGAGCACGCCGAGATCCTCCAGCGGGTGAAGGCGGGCGACGTCGAGGGCGCCGCCGCCTGTGTGCGCCAGCACCTGAGCTGGGTCAAGGTCCTGGTGAGGGGAGAGGCACGATGAGCGGCTCCACGACCCTGCCCGGCGATCCCCCCGGCGGCCGCCGCGCGGCCCTGGTGTGGGGCGTGGGCGTCGCCGTCTACTTCGTCGCCGTCATCTTCCGCACGTCCCTGGGGGTCGCCGGGCTCGACGCGGCCGACCGCTTCGGCGTCAACGCCTCCGCCCTGGCCACCTTCTCCATCCTCCAGCTGCTGGTCTACGCGGGCATGCAGATACCCGTCGGCCTGATGGTCGACCGGCTCGGCACCAAGAAGGTGCTGACCATCGGCGCCGTGCTGTTCACCCTGGGCCAGCTGGGCTTCGCCCTCTCCCCCTCGTACGGCATGGCGCTCGCCTCCCGCGCGCTGCTCGGCTGCGGCGACGCGATGACCTTCATCAGCGTGCTGCGGCTGGGCACCCGCTGGTGGCCGGCCCGCCGGGGCCCGTTCGTCGCCCAGATCGCCGCGCTGTTCGGCATGGCGGGCAACCTGGTCTCCACCCTCGTCATCTCCCGCGCCCTGCACGGCCTGGGCTGGACGCAGACCTTCGCGGGCAGCTCCGCGGCGGGCCTGATCGTGCTCGTCCTGCTGCTGCTCTTCCTCAAGGACCACCCCGACGGCCACGAGCCCGGGCCGCGCCACCGGGGCGGCGGCGCCTTCGTGCGCCGCCAGATCGCCCGCTCCTGGCGCGAGCCGGGCACCCGGCTCGGCATGTGGGTGCACTTCACCACGCAGTTCCCGGCGATGGTCTTCCTGCTGCTGTGGGGCATGCCGTTCCTGGTCGAGGACCAGGGCCTGTCCCGGGAGAGCGCGGGCGCCCTGCTGACGCTGGTGGTGCTCTCCAACATGGTGGTGGGCCTGGCGTACGGACAGGTGATCGCCCGCCACCACGCGGCCAGGGCGCCGCTGGCGATCGGCACGGTCGCCGCGACCGCGCTGCTGTGGGCCGCCGTGCTGGCCGTCCCCGGGCACGCCCCGGTGTGGCTGCTCGTCACGTTGTGCGCGGTGCTCGGGGCGTGCGGGCCCGCGTCGATGATCGGGTTCGACTTCGCCCGCCCGGCCAATCCGCCGGAGCGCCAGGGCACCGCCTCGGGGATCGTGAACATGGGCGGTTTCATCGCCTCGATGACGACCCTGTTCGCGATCGGGGTGCTGCTCGACGCCACCGGGAACAACTACCGGATCGCGTTCGCCTCGGTCTTCGTGCCGGAGGCGCTGGGGCTGGTGCAGATCCTGCGGCTGAAGTCCCGCGTGGTGAAGCGCGAGCGGGAACGCCTGGTGGCCAGCCGGGTGGAAGCGGTCCACGTCCCGGCCTGACGGGCCCCGGGCGGACCCACGTGGTCCCTCAGGCCCTTGAGCCCCTCAGGCCCTCGAGCCCCTCAAGGCGTCACCGCGAACGCCGCCAGGATCGCGGCCGCGAGCTCCGCGTCGCCGTCCACCTTGATCTGGTCGGCCACGGCCGCCGGGCGCACCCGGCCGCAGGCCAGCCGTACGTACGTCTCCCAGTCCAGCGCGATGGTGGCCGCCGGGCCCAGCGAGGGGGCGCCGTCGATGGTGCCGCGGCCGTTCGCGTCCACGCGGACCGTGCGCAGGAACTCGACGGGGCCGTGCACGTCGAGGACGACCGCGCAGTTGGCCGGGGCGCCCGCGTCCTTGGCCACCACCTTGGGCAGCGCCTCCAGGAGCACGTCGCGGGTGACGTGGGCGCCCGGGGAGTCCAGGTTGCCGGGGGCGCCGAGGGTGAGGCGCAGGTCCTGCTCGTGCACCCAGCTGTCGAACGCCCGCATGCGGTAGGCGATTTCGAGACTCTGCTCGGCGCCCAGCGGGGCGCGGACCATGGTCTCCGGCGAGCGGCTCTCGTTGCGCAGCTGGCGGGCCCGCCTGATCAGCACGTACTCCAGCTCGGAGGTCATCTCGGGGCCGGTGTGGTGGCGCCGGACGTCGACCTGCATCTCCATGTAGCGGGCGAACTCGCTGCGGACGTGGAAGAGGTCGCGGGGCAGCGTGTGGATCGGGCGCGGGTCGCCGAGCATCTCGCACTCCATGCCGATCACGTGCGAGACCATGTCGCGCACCGACCAGCCGGGGCAGGGGGTGGCGCGGTTCCACTCGCCCTCCACGAGCGGCTGCACCAGCTCGGATATCGCTTCCACGGAATGGGTCCAGGCGTCGGCGTAGTTCTGGAGGCTGGGATGGACGGTCACGGGACCCCTCGGCGGTTGGTGCGCGGGCTGGGTGCTGTGGCAGTTAAATTACGCTGCCCGGAGGCACACCGGCAGTGCTTTCGTGTGACGATCGTAGGCCGGTGTTGACGGCTCGAATGCCAGGACGGTGGTAGTGTGCGCGCCTCTCTCATCCAGATCGCGGTAGACCAGCAGGAATCGGTCAATTCCCGTCGCCAACGGGTGGCTTCGCTGGTGCGGGAGCAGCGCGGCGCCGACCTGGTGGTACTGCCGGAACTGTGGCCGGTGGGCGCCTTCGCCTACGAACTGTTCGAGGCCGAGGCGGAGCCGCTGCACGGTCCGACGTACGAACTCATGGCCAAGGCGGCGAGTGACGCCGGGGTCTGGCTGCACGCCGGATCGGTGGTCGAGCGCGCCGGTGACGGCGGTCTCTACAACACCTCCCTGGTCTTCTCACCCGACGGCGAACTCGCCGCCTCCTACCGCAAGATCCACCGCTTCGGCTTCGACAAGGGCGAGGCCGTGCTGATGGGCGCCGGGGACCAACTCGTCACCGTGGCGCTCCCGGAGCTCACGCTCGGCGTGGCCACCTGCTACGACCTGCGCTTCCCCGAGCTGTTCCGGGGCCTGACCGACGCCGGGGCGCAGGCGCTGGTGATCCCGGCGGGCTGGCCCGCCCGCCGGGTCGGCCACTGGACGCTGCTGGCTCGCGCCCGCGCGGTGGAGAACCAGGCGTACGTGTTCGCCTGCGGCACCGGCGGCACCCACGCGGGCGTGGACCAGGCCGGGCACAGCGTGGTCGTCGACCCCTGGGGCGAGGTGCTGGCCGAGGCCGGCCCGGGTGAGGAGGTGCTCACCGTGGACTTCGATCCCGGCCGGGTCGAGGAGACCAGGGAGCAGTTCCCGGTGCTCAAGGACCGGCTGCTCGGCCTGGACGCGCCGCGCCGCTGAACCTGCCGTACGGCCCCTGACCTCGGACGGGGCCGGTCCTCCCGGGCCGCTCCCGGGGCTCGTCACTCGCTTGGGCTTCGCCGATCGCGGGAGTGGGCCCCGGGTGTTCTGCTGATCAAAACGTGGTCACTGTGCGCATTTGTTCGCATACGGACCGTGATCAACGGATCTGGGCGCGCTGAGCCCGAGGAAGGCAGCCAATGAAGGACACCGGACACAGTCGCGGGTGGCGAGCGGGGCTTCGTGCCCGCGCAAGTGCCCCGCTCGGCCTGGCCACCGCGGTGGCGCTCGGCCTGTCCCTCGCGGCGCCCATGGCGGCCGCAGCCTCGCCCGTGGGCGACGGCCCCCAGCCGAAGGGCGACATCGCCGTCGAGGCGTTCACCGGCGCCACGGTCGACGAGACGAAGTGGTTCAGTGCCTCCGACGGCCCGAACGACCCGACCGGCTGGGGTTGTCTGACGGCCGCCACCGGCACGCCCAAGCCGCTCGGCGCCTGCCGCGGCGGCGCCGTGGGCGACAAGGCGGGCGACGGCGCCCTGCGCCTGACCGACAACGGCACGAACCAGAACGGCTTCGTCGTCACGCGTCAGGCGATCCCGTCCAACCAGGGCCTGAAGTTCACCATCGACTTCGCCGCCTACAACTCGTCCACGATGGACAAGGGCGACGCGGACGGCATCTCCCTGATGCTGCTGGACGGCTCGGCACCGATGCCGTCGAAGTCCGGCCGCTACGGCGGCGGGCTCGGCTACACGGGCATCGAGGGCGGCTACATCGGCGTCGGCCTGGACGAGTGGGGCAACTTCGGCACCACCGGCTTCGGCGCCGGCGGCAGCTCCACCCGCCAGGAGAACTCGATCACCGTGCGCGGTGCGACCAGCCAGGGCAACCCGCTGGTCAACACCTACCAGTCGAACCGGCGCCTGTCGGTCCCGACGGCCAAGACGCGCAAGGAGGCCGTCCGCACGGCCAGGGTCGAGCTGTCCCCCGCGGGCGTCCTGACCGTCTCGGTCGACTTCCACGACGGCCGCGGCTTCAAGGACGTCATCGAGCCCACCGACATCCGCAGCATCAAGGGCCAGCCGGCCGTCCCGGCGACGGTCCGCCTGGGCCTGTCGGCCGGTACCGGTGACTACACCAACATCCACGAGCTGTGGAACGGCAAGGTCGAGACCCTCGACCCGCACCTGAGCACGAACGTGACCCCGGACGGCCCGGTCACCGCCGGTGGCAACGCCAACTTCACGGTCACCACGACCAACGACAAGAACGCCGGCCCCACCAACGGCACCGTCACCACGACGCACACCTTCCCCGAGGGCGTCACCCCGGTGGCCGCCTCCGGTGACGGCTGGAAGTGCTCGATCGTCAAGCAGACGGTCACCTGCACCCGCCCGGGCTCCGGCTCGGACGCCCTGGGCCCGGACAAGTCCTACCCGCCGGTGCACATCAAGACCAAGGTCGACGGCGACGCCGAGGGCGTGAAGCCGATCCAGTCGACCACCGAGACCCCGAACGACACCCCGCGCGAGAGCACGGACCTGGTCGAGGTCACCCCGGCCAAGGCGCCCGACCTGACGGTCACCACCAAGCCGGTCGGCGACGTGGTGGGCGGCCAGAACGCCGCGTTCACCATCGACGTGGCGAACAACAAGGACGCGGGCCCGACGCAGGGCGAGGTCAAGGTCGTCCGCACCTTCCCCGAGGGCATCACCCCGGTCACCGCCGTCGGCGACGGCTGGAAGTGCGCGATCGCGGGCCAGACGGTCACCTGCACCCGTCCGGGCAAGGGCGCCGACGCCCTGAACCCGGGTGACTCGTACCCCACGATCAACGTGGGCACGACCGTGGACGACAAGGCCAAGGGCCCGCTGACCGGCACCACGCAGGTCACCACGCCCAAGAACAACGCGGCCCCGGTCAAGGACACCGTCACCGTCAAGCCCGCCCCGGTCAAGGACCCGAACCTGACGGTCTCGGTCCGCCCGGAGGGCGACGTGGTCGCGGGCAAGCCCGCCACCTTCAACATCACGGTCTCCAACAAGGAGGGCGCCGGCCCCACGCGTGACGAGGTCACCGTGGTCCGCACCTTCCCCAAGGGCGTCACCCCCAAGACCGCGGCCGGTGACGGCTGGAAGTGCTCGATCAACGGCCAGGTCGTGACCTGCACCCGTCCGGGCAAGGGCGCCGACGCCCTCGACGGCGGCAAGTCCTTCCCGGTCATCAAGGTCGTGACGGCCGTCGACCGCAACGTCGAGGGCCCCGTGGAGGGCACCACCGTGGTGGACACCCCGGGCGACCCGAACAGCGGCACCCCGGTCAAGGACACCACCATCGTCAAGAAGGACCCGAACCAGGACATCAGCTGCGGCGGCTGGATCCGCGCCCAGTGCTGATCGACTGACGGCACGCGGAAGGCCCCCGGGAGCACTGCTCCCGGGGGCCTTCCCCCTTCCGGCGGGCCGCCGCGGCTCAGACGCCGCGCGCCCGCCGGTCCAGCACGTCCACCACGTACGCCACGGCCTTGCCCTTGGGCGTGGCGAGGCCGCCGCCGGTGGCGGTGAAGGACGGCGCGAACGCCGCGGGCACGCTCACCAGGAGCCGGCTGCCGACCCGCGCCCCCTTGAGCGCCTCGTACCAGCCCGGCAGCATCGCCTCGCGCCGCACCACGAAGCCGTTGGGCCCGCTGCGGCGGTACGTGGAGGAGAACGAGGTCTTCCCGTCCCACTCGTAACCGGTGTACTGCAGCACCACCGTGTCCCCCTCGCCCACCGCGGCGCCCCCGCCCTCGAGCAGGGTGCGGGTGGTCAGCTTCGCGGGCTTCGGCCCCCACTGCGCGAACACCGGCTCGGCGCCCTCCTTCAGGGTCACCTTCGGGGTGCCGGGCCCGGAGTCCCCGGTGGCCGGGCGCACCTGCTGGCGCACGTCGTAGCCGCCGACGACGTCGAAGACCAGGACCATGTGGTCGCTGGGCGAGACCTGGGCCGGGGCCATGCCGCCCGGGCCGAAGCCGTGCGTGGCGGGGGCCACCATCAGCACCCGGCTGCCGCCGCGCCGCCCGATCAGGGCCTGGTCCCAGGTGCGGGCCACGTGCTTGCCGTCCAGCACGGCGGTGGTGGGCTGGTGCAGCCGGTAGGTGTCCAGGAGCGGGCGGTTGCCCTCCCAGGTGCGCATGTCGACGTCGGTGACGACGACCTGGCCCTTCTTCACGACCGGGCCGTCGCCCTCCTTCAGCACCTTCATCCGGGCCTGCTTCGGCGGCGGGAAGGAGGGCAGCACCACGGTGGGGCGGTTGCCGTAGGCGCCGGAGACCTGGGGCACGTTCTGCGGCTCGGGGCCCGAGCAGCCGACGGCGAGCGCGGCGAGCACGGCCAGCACGGTGACGCGGGGGGCGGGACGGACGGGCACCGGGTCCTCCTGGGGCACGGCAACGGGACAGGCCCTCCAGCCTGTCCCGTGCCACCCCCCGCGCCCCGTCTTTGCTCCCCCGACGCACGGGTGCCGTACGCCCATCGGACGTACGGCACCTCGTGGAGCCCCGCGGCGGTCAGCCGTGGATCCCTACCAGCAGGTCGACGCGGCCCGCATGCCGCCCAGCGCCGCGGACGGCGGCGTGAACGGGGCGCACGGGCGCGGCGCCGAGCTCCGCGCGCTGGCCGCCTTCGGCAGCGGCAGGTCCGGCTTGGCGTACTTGTCCGTGCGCTCCTTGTCGCGGATGACGGCGGCGTGCGCGACGGTCACGTCGGCGACCTCGGTGCCCAGCACGGAGGCGTGGACGCCGTTGACGTAACCGCTGGTGGCCTTCGGGTCGAACTTGTAGTGCTTGTCGGCGCCCAGCGTCGGCAGGCCCTTCTCGTCCGTGGTCACCTGCTCGTTGGTGGTGGCCAGGGCGAGCGGCGGCTTGGAGTAGTCCTCCGGGATGCGCACGCCGAGGTTGACCGCCCAGATCGGCGGTACGTCGATGACCTTCAGGCCGGCCACCGACAGGTAGGCGCGGGCCGCGCCGCCGGTGAACTTGACCGGCTGGCCGGGCTTCGACCAGGCCGAGACCGTGATGCCCTCGGCGTGCACGCCGATCGGGGAGAGCGAGGTGCCGCCCGCCGGGTTCTCGATGTACGGGACGCCGACGTCGATGGCGGCGCCGCCCGCGTCCGCGTACACCTCGCCGCGCACCGGCACCGGGCGGCCGCCCGAGACGGTCGCCGGGTGCGAGTGGCCCATGGCGCGGGAGTACAGCGCGGACACCTTGCCGATGCCGATGCCGCCCGGCGCCAGGTCGACGAGCTTGTTGCCGCCCGCCTGCTCCTGGGGGGCCTTCGGCGTCGTCGGGTAGTGCGACTGGAACATCGCCGTGTCCAGGATGCTGCCGAGGCCCTTGACCCGGACGACCCAGGCGTCGGCCTGCACACAGTCCTCGGTGTCGACGACGGTTCCCCAGTCGTCGACGCCGACCGGTGCGCTGGCGGTCGCGGGCACTGCGACGGCCGTCACCGCGGTCAGGGCGATGCCCGCTGTCAGCAGGGCACGGGGCCCTGAAGTGCGCCATGAGGCCATGGCCACCCTCACTTTCCTTACGTACAGGGGGAGGTACGGGAGTACCGGCAGCGGCCCGGGAGTCCGGCCACTGATAGTCACAGACTCGCTACGGTGTGCGACGATCGCACTCCGGGTCGGCCATCCGGGGGGCGGGCCCCCCGGGGCCCGTGTCAGCGAGTGGCGGGGCGTCCGGCCAGCACCGCGGCGTGACCGATCGTCATCTCCGCGGGCTCGGGGGACAGGATGGTGACGTGCAGGGCGTTCACGTAGCCGCCGGTGGCCGCCGGATCGCGCAGGTAGCGCCCGCCGGGGCCCATCGTCGGGCGGCCCTGGCCGTCGGTGGTGATCTGCTCGTTGACCGTCACCAGCAGCTCGGCGGGCTTGCGCGGGTCGGCCGGCACCCGCACGCCCGTGTTGACCGGGACGGGGCGGTCGAAGGCGTACAGCTGCTTCTTGCCCGAGGTCAGCCGGCCCCCGGCGAGCGCCGAGGTGAAGGCGACCGGGCCGCCGCCCGGGGAGGCCGTGGCGCCGGTGCGCAGCCCGCGCACGTCGATGCCGAGGCGGCCCAGCCTGAACGCCAGGTCGCCGACGGCGGCCGTGGCGGCGTTCGGGCGGGCGGTGGTGGAGACGTCGGCGATGTGGCCGAAGGACTCGTCGTCCTCCTCGATCTCCACCCGGGTCCCGGTGGCCCCGGCGAACTCCTCGGGGACCCCCTCGTAGGCGGGGGAGTGGGTCTCGGCCAGCCGGATGTCGTCGGCGTCGCCGTTGGCGGTGACGCGCATCGCCCAGGAGTTGGACTGCGGCACGTCGTCGGTGTCCAGCACCGTGCCCCAGTTGTACGGGGAGGCGGGCGGGGGCTCGTTGCCCGCGGCGCCCGCGGGCACGGCGGGCGCGGCGAGGGCCAGGAGGGCCGCCGCGGCGACGAGGGTCGGGGTCATGGCGGGCTGCTCCTAGTCGCGGTCGCGGTTGAAGGGGAAGACGGAGTTCCAGACGCTGGAGGCGATGTCGAACGCGCCGTGGACCGCGCCCTGGGCGATCTTGAAGGGACCGGTGATCGCCCAGGTCGGGTCGACGCCGGTGGGGGGCGTGTTGTCGCCCCCCGGCACGGCGGGGTCGGGGTCGTCGATGCTGATCGGCGGCGGGAACGGCGGGGGCTCGGCGGGCCCGGCGGCGTACGCGGTGCCGCCGAGCAGCAGGGCGGAGGCGAGCGCCGCGGCGGCGACGGCGCGCGCGGTGGTGCGGTACTGCATGGGTGGGGACCCTTCTCGGAGCCTGC